>JAIXVK010000627.1 GCA_027483085.1 Comamonadaceae bacterium
AAAGGCCCTGTCGATCCTGACCCGGACAGATAACCGGTCCCTGATTTACACGATGCCGAATGACAAGATGTTCAAGCGGATATCGAAAACCCGTATTCAGCCCATTTTGCAGTCGGATGCCAAGGCGTTCCGGTTGAGCGGCGACGTGAAGAACTCGATGGGCCTGATGCAAATCGGCAGCTCGTTCATGTATGTCACGGGGTCGACCGAGGGTGATGCCACCAGTATCAACGCCGACTTCATCTTCAACGATGAGGTGGACCTGACCGACCAGAGTATGCTGGCGCTGTTCAACTCGCGTCTGCAGGGTTCAGACCTTCGGATCCGGCAGCGCTTCAGTACGCCAACCTACAACGGGTTCGGTATTCACAAGGGATACGCGGCCAGCGACCAGCACGAGTTTATGATTAAGTGCCGGGCCTGTAACCACTGGCAAATTCCGCTGTTCACCAAAGAGTTTATCCGGATCCCGGGCCTGACCGACCGCGTGAACTCGCTGATTGATTTGGAGCCGCGGTTACTGGATGACGGTCTGATTGACCTTGATGCCCTGCACATCACCTGCGAGAAGTGCCGGCGCCGGCTGAACATGGCCGACTACGATTCCCGCGCCTGGGTGGCCAAGTATCCGAACCGGACGCACCATCGGGGTTACCACGTTCGTCCGTTTTCCACTCACACACTTGATGCGAAGTATGTCGTCACCCAGCTGTTTGACTACAAGCGCCGAAATAACCTGAAGGGTTTTCACAACACGGTTTTAGGTGAGACCTACGATCAGGGCAACAGCCGGCTGACGCAGGAACAAATCGAAGCCGTGATGATTCAGGACTCGGTGGCCGAGCCGGCAAAGGGGCATCCGGTGTTCATTGGCATCGACGTGGGCGCCACCTGCCATATTGTTCTGGCCATCGGGCCTGACGTGGATAACTTGATGGTTTTCCGCTTTGAAACCTGCAGTGCTGACAATCTGTCTTTGAAAATTAAGGGGCTGCGGGAGCAGTACCACATCGTGTCAGGTGGTATCGACCGCTATCCGTACACCCCGACTTCCAACGCAATCCGGGACCAGAGTTTTGGTCTCATCATGCCTATCGAGTACGGCAAGGGCCGGGAGTTCATGCCCATCAAGGATGAATTCTTAGAACAGTCGGCGGTGCGGGCCGGCCGGACGGCGATGCTGGATACCGTGGCGAACGGCATCCGGAACGGCTCATGGAAACTCGCCGGATATCGGGATGACAAATCCACACTGACCACCCACTTAATGGACATGGTTCGGGAAGAAGGTACCGGTGAAGACGAAGCCACCTGGGTAAAACTCAATGAAAACGACCACTACTTCCACGCCTTGGCGTTTCTGGTTGCAGGCGTTCGTAACTTTGATTTCCAGAGCTTTGCCGGAGACTACCAGCATGTCGATGATTCCATTGTGATGGATGACTTCGACCTGGACGATACAAAAATTTGGGCTGCGACGGATTTGATAGGCTTTGAGCCTGCGACCGCTCGGGGCAAAAACATCATTACTCGATACTAAGGACTTTTATGGCTGGCTCCGGCATCCTCGCTAAAATTAAGATTCTGCTGCCCACGCGGACCAAACCGAAGGGCAACACACAGACGGCGACGTTCGACCCCGAGCGCACGGGCGATACGCTGGATTTACCGGCGTTTAAGGAGCATCTGGCCAATCTCTACGATGACCGGATCAGCAAAAACTCGCGGGAACTGATCTTGAGTTTGCTCAAGGCTGACCCGGACGCCAGTAGTGCCCTTTCCGCCTACCTGACGACGGCGGATGTAGAGCCAAAAATTATCGTTCGTGACCCCGACGGTGCCATTGACCGTGATGGCTACAAGCTGGTGAATGAAATTATCGAAGTCCTCACCACCCGGCGCGATTACTCGAAGGGTTATGAGGACCGGAAGGATTTCAGGACCATTGCGGAAGAGCTGCGTTACATGATTCTGGCCCGAGGCGGTATTGCTGTTGAAGCCGTCTACAACGAACTGCTGGTGTTGAATGAACTTCGCTTGGTCGATATCGCCCAAATCAAACTGCAGGAAAAATCCCCGGGCGTGATGGTGCCTTGGCAGGTGGTGGGTGATAAAGAAATCAAGCTGGATATTCCGACGTTCTTCATGCACTGGTACCGGAAAAGTCCGATGGAAGCCTACGGGAACAGCCCATTCATTGCGGCGATCAACTCAATGGCCGCACGTCAGCAGGTGATTAATGACCTGTACCGGATCATGCAAATCACGGGCTTTCCTCGTCTGACTGTGAAAGTGATGGAAGAAGTGATTGCCCGGAGTGCCCCGGCAAATCTTAAAGCGGACGCTAGTGAATTCCGGAAATACCTGCGGGCCCGACGCAATGAACTGGTACAGCAGTTCGGTTCGATTCGTGCGGATCAGCCGATGGTCCACTACGACAGTGCTGAGCTGAATATTTTGAACGAAAAGAACCCTGCCGTGGGTTTGGATATCACCAGCATCATCGACGTGCTCAATGCCCAAAACCAAGCTGGCCTTCGGACAATGGCCACGGTACTTGGCCGCGGCGAAAGTGGCGTGAACACGGCGACGGTGGAAGCCCAGCTTTTCAGTAAAAATGCCGGATCGTTGAATCAGGGTATTGGTCGAGTGTTCAGTAACATCCTGACTCAGGCGCTCCGGCTGCAGGGTTCTGAAAGCCGGGTCGAGGTGGTTTACCCGCAGATTGATTTGCGCTCTGAGCTGGAAATGGAACCTCAGCGCCAGCTGAAAGGTAACCGTTTACGCCAGGATTTGAGTGATGGTCTGATTGATGATGACGAATATCATCTGGCCATGTACGGCAAGATCCGTCCAGACCACATTCCAGAACTGTCAGGCACCATGTTCGTCAGTGGCGGAATGGAGGTTGATGCTGAAAAAGTGACTCCAAACAGTGATCCATTGGGCAGAAGCACCAGTTCTGCAGCGAATAAAACTGTGAAATCAAACACGAACAAAATAAAGCGCTAGAAGTTCGAAATAAAATGCTCTAGCATAAATAGACAATTTGAGGATTAACAAACATGGCAAAACGCCTTGAGCTGACTGAAAAGCACAAAGAAGCCATTCGTGCTGTTGCTGGCGATCCAGATATGGACTTCAGCAAAATCGTTGCATTCGAATCGGTGGCGGCTTCTACACGCCCAATTTCCCAGCGTTCCTCTCCCTATAACGGTGCTCAGATGACTGAGGCGTACCTGCGCCAGATGTCTGCTCACCTGAAATCAAATCCCGTAACACTTCAAGTCATGCACGACGACTACACGTTGCCTACCGGCCGAGTCTTTATGGCGGACGTGTTTGCAGCCGAAGCCGGCCACTGGGATTTAAATGCCGCGTTTTACCTGCTGGCGACCGAAACGGCCCTGCTGGAAAAAATCGACACCAGCATTATCGATGAAGTCTCCGTTGGAACTTTGCCCAAACACGCCTTCTGCAGTCAGTGCGAGTTCGATTACATGACTGAGCCGTACCGGTTGTATTACCGGGAATGCCCCAATGAGCACGAATTGGGCAAAGACGGCGTTCACCTTCGCCTGACTGAAATGAGCACATGGACCGAGCTGAGCTTAGTCAACCGCGGGGCCTCCTCCAAAGCAAAAATTCTTGGCGCAGCCAAGCAACGTCTGGGTACTGAAACTTATCAGCGCTTGGCTGCATCGGGTGCTGAACCCGATCTGGCCTTCCTGTTTAGTGCGGTCACCCTGGCACCACAAAAACCCGAAACCAACCCCAAAGGAGATGTCATGGATCCAACATTATTGGAACTGGCAGCAACAAAAGGGCGGTTAGAAAGTGAGAACAAGACGTTGGCTGCAGAGTTAACTTCTTCAAAGGCTGCACTGGAAACCGCTAATACCCAAATCACGGAACTGAACACGAAGCTGGTTGCAGCTTCCACGGCGACCGTTCAGGAAGTCGAAACACTGAAAGCCTCTCAGGCGACTTTCACGACGTTCCTCACTGCACAGTACAAGTCCGCTTGTGTTGCCGCAAACCTGACGGAAATCCCGAACGCAACGCCCGAGCAGATGATCGCTGCGATTGATGAAGCCAAGATTGTACTGGCGGCAGTCCCTCGTGGGGGTGTCACCAAACCGGCGGATAGCAACGAACCTGCAGCAGTACCGGCTCAGCTGGCACAAGCGGCACATTACAAGTCACCACGTTAAGGACCCACGATGAACACTATTACCAGTTACAAGGGTATTCGCGTCGAAGACCTGGCGGTTACCGCCTATTTGAACGCTTCAATTACCGGTGTCGCAGACGTTGGTAAACCGATCACAATTGACCCCGCAGCGGATTTTACCATTGGCCTGTCTGGCGTAGATGCTGAAATTCACGGTGTTCTGACCTCTTATGAGCCTCGCGTTCAGGACGGTGTGAAGACCGGTTCATACAACCCGATGATGTATCAGAAATTTACTTACTCAGGTACGGCACCAACTCGCGGTGGTCGCGTCGTTGGTAATGGCGCCGGCGGTGTCAAGGCTGCAGGTGCAGGCGCGGGTTTGAATACCGTGGTTGTAGCCGTGAACACCACAGCGTTGACCTGTGAAGTGCTGTTGAAGTAACAGCACTTGGGTCGTGCGGGCCGCCCGCCTCCATTAAAAAATAAAAGGATTAACAAACATGTCATCTTACCGTCGTTTAACCGAAATCGAACGCCAACCATTAGCTCTGGTACTGGGTGATATCGGCTCAAAAGATAAAGCAAAATCTGCCTATGCGGGACAGATTATATGTGACAAAGCCAAAGAGTTTGGCCTGAACCTGCGTGATTACCTGACGTTAGCCGTGGATATTCCAAAGTCTACGATTGACGTGAATGGTCAGCAGGTCAACCCGTTCCTGTTGGCCGGTGGTGACCATTTAAGTGGTTACGAAGCCGCGCTGATGCACTTAGGCTTACCAACTCGCCAGGATTTCAAACAGGGCATCCTGTTGGAAGCCGCGGCCGATACATTTAACTTCAAGCCGGGTACCCGTGCCCTGTTCCCAGAAGTCATTGATGACATGCTCCGCTGGGAAACCCGCATGGATGAGATGGAGTCCACCGAAGGTATTGTAGCGCAGACCCGCACCATTCGTGGTACTGAAGTTCTGACTCGTGCAATTCTTCAGGACACGCCAGAAGCTCGCAGCACCTCAATGGTTGCGGAAGGCGCAAACATCCCGACATACGACATCACAGCGACTGAGAACAACGTGAAGTTCTACAAACATGGTTCTGCAATTCGTACCACGTATGAATTCGAACGTCGTGTGGCGATGGATATTCTGAAGCCATACGCGGCTCGGGTAGAGCGTCAGTTGCAGATCAGCAAGGTGTCCGCGGCAGTAGGCCAGCTGGTTAACGGTGATGCTGCTTATGCTGCGGCGCCCGTGGTTAACCTGTCAGCTTACGGTGCCGATTTCGCCAGTAGTAAAACACTGAAAGACAACTACATCGCACTGATGAAGTTCCTTGTGGCCCGCGCCAAGCTGGGTACACCGGTGGATACCATGGTTGGCAACCTGGACATGTATCTGGAACTGTTCCTGATGTTCAACCCAACCACGGCCAACAAATCGGTCGCAGAACACCTGCAAGACAAAGGTGGCCCGAAAGTTAGTCTGGCGATGGACCTGATGAAGGGTGTTTCGTTCAAGCTGGCGACGGCGGCTCCGGCGAACAAGCTGATCTGTTTCAGCCGTGCCGATACTCTGGAAGAGCTGATTGAAGCGAACTCCGATATCCGTGAATCTGAACAGGCTATCAAGAACCAGACCATCACCTACACACGCACCATCAACTCAGGTTACAAGCTGATCTTTGGTGATACCCGTGTTGTGTTGAACATGGCCTAAGACTGAGGGAGGTCTTTGGACCTCCCCTTTACTTCTGGAGCGTCTATGAAGTGTTTAGTGAATACGGTCGGTCCCATCTATTTAACCGACTTTAACGGTGATGAATACCATCACGACCGTCCATCAGTAGTGTCAAAGACCAGTTTTCTGGACCAGAACATTGCCCGTGGCCAGGTTGAGCTTTGTATTGCTGAGCCCCTGCCAGGTCATGCCACGGATGCAGAATGGTTGAAATGCTATCAGGCCGCTGAAGGTGACTTCGAACTGGCGGTGGCCTCATTCAAGGCCATTCTGAGCGGCGACGTGGAAGACGAACAGGCTACGGCTGAAGCTGCGAAAAAGGCTCAGGAAGAAGCCGACGCTGAAGCTGCCGCTGCTGAAGCTGCGAAAAAGGCTCAGGAAGAAGCCGACGCTGCCGCTGCTGCTGAAGCTGCGAAAAAGGCTCAGGAAGAAGCCGACGCTGCTGCCGCTGCTGAAGCGGCGAAAAAGGCTCAGGAAGAAGCCGACGCTGAAGCTGCCAAGAAGGCCAAAAACAAATGATCGAAATTCGCACACAGACACCCCTGAAATTACCCAAGGAATTTACGGTAAATGACGAGTTCTATGCTCCAGATCCTGCAGAGGACCTGTATGTAGTGCTTCGGGATGTGTCTGGTGCGGCTCTGGGTAACAAAGTTTATCTGGATTTGGCTGAGCCGGACTGGTTAGTTCCGGCCAGCAATTTTTCCTTGGACGCTAATGAGCTGTCTAAATTCCTGTTCATGGAAGTGACGTTCGTTTCAAAGGGCCAGCAAATCAATTGGAGCTCACCGGTTCGGGTGGTGCGTTTCAAACCGATCACTGTGACGCCCCTGCAAGTGCGGAATCTGCTGGGAGCCTCAAACGAGGAGCTACCAGATTCAGTATTTGATATCTATGCCGGATATCTCGAAGTTTCTGAAATCCTGAATCAGGACCTCTTTACAGATGTCAGTAAAGTCAGCCATGCAAACAAGGCCCTCTTGCTGCATGTGGCCATAAGCCAGATCCCTACTCTGCCTCTTCGTCTTCTAAAGACCCGGGAAGTTGACGACCACAAGATGACCCGCCAGAGCATCGACTATGTGACGCTGCAGGGTGAGCTGTACGCCAATTTCCGGTCATTGCTGGTCAACCATTTCAATTACGTCCCAGTGGATGACTATGAGCCGCTTCTGACGGTGGTCTCAGTCACTGACCCACTGACGGGTGAATAACATGGACCATCGGAAGTACCGCATTGGTGATAAAAACGTTTCTGCGGTACTCACCAAGCCAGCGGATGGCTTTCGTCTTCTGGGACCGGTGAAGAGCCTTGTCCATGTGCTGGATGCGTCGGTCGTAAAACCCGGTCAGTTTCTTTACCAGCGGGGCCGGCCGGCATTTCTGCTGGCGTCTCACCATTTGAACTCCGAGAGTATGGTCTTTGCCGCGCTGGAACTTAACTGTGAAGTTACGATCCGGGAAATTCTCACGACCACCAACCCCGTGACTCAGATGAAAGGAAACCCGGTTGATGGCCCGGCAGTGAAAGTTATGGCTTGCCAGGATTTGGTGAGTAGTTCAGAGGTATTGGGTCTGAAAGTCCCTCAGCTGGTTTATTACATGGCATTCCCTGCGACGACCAACCATAAGATAAATGGACTGCGTGTGAGCCATGTGGCGTTGTTAAACGGCGTCTACCGCGTTGAGGTAGGGTCATGAGTGGCCCGGTGATGGCTGCACTGTCCAAGCAGCTGTTTGGGGTTCTAAATAGCCTGAAGCAACAAGCTGCTGCAGATGTGAACCTGACCGTCGAGCAGCGGATCACTGATTTGATAAAAGAAGAAATCAGCGCGACGGTCTCGGGTTCTCCTCGCCTGGGTGTTGAATCAATAGCCGATTCGGTTGAAGGGTTTAGCTCCTCAAAACAGTTCCTAGTAAACAACGACTGGATGGGCGGCATCTACCAATACCGGGACCTTTCCGAAGAAACGATGAAGCGGAAGTTCTTTTATCACCGGCAGGCAGGTAAAGCTAACCCGCTCAAATTCCAGAACTATTATGGCCCCACAAAAGAAAAGTCCGTGGTTTCACTCCTGCGGGAATTGGGCAATCAAGCGAATATTGCTGAAACCCTGTTTATGGCCTTTGGGGGGCTCCAATTTAAGCGTGGCTACGAACTGGGCAGATACACACCCGACCAGCGGCTCTATGACGCACAGGCCCAAAGACGCAGGAATGTGCGGGTATGACCGAGAGCTTAAAACCCAGATATCGGGTTCCAAAGTGGTCTGAGATTGTGCCACCTGAGATTGTCCGCCGGGTTCAGTCCAGTAAACAAAGCCTGATTGTGGGCAGGGGTAACTTGGACTTTAAGGGTGAGTACTTTTACGACCCGGTAACCAAAAGGCGGATCTCCGTAGAGCGGGCAATCGTGGAAGGCCTGATCCGGGTTCCAATGAAAATCCGTGTAGAAGACACGTTTTTCAGGAAGGTCGAATCCAGTGAATATGGATTTTTGCTGGCAATGATGCCTCTTCTAAACAGGTTGAATGGTCATGCCTCTGCCAGCTTGATGTTTTTAAGAGACCAAGGTCGACCCGTCATCGACCCGTTCTTTGGTGAAATGTTGGACCGTATCCAAGAACGATTAGAAGATCAGAGGTTTTAATGAATCAGCTCAATTTTACCCATCAGTCAATACTGCGGTTTATCACCGAGATGGCCACAGAGTTCGGCGCGGTGGACCAGATGACCGTTGTGCCGATTAACCTCGATGCGCTGGCCAGTGAAGTCGAGCTTCCAAGCAATGATTTTGTGGGGATGCAAAACTTTGCCATGTACTCGGCCAATGATGGTTCAGCGTTATCTGCGGCGTCCGCAATGATCGTGTGCGCCACCTATAACGATGCGAACAACATGCTTTTGATGAGCCGGCTTAATGTCATTTTTGAAATGCTGCAGCCCGGTTCTGTTATCCCCTATTACGACAACAACAACCAAAGGGTTGGTGAGTTAAAGATGATGGGCACCACTCGACTGATGCCCGTTATTAAAAACTCGCAAGTAGCAATGCAGGGCATCACTTTCCAAGCCGCAATTCAGAGCGTCAATTAGGAGGTCCTGTGCAATATGTTGAAACGTTGTTCGCTGTGGGGAATCACCCCGTTAGCCGGTTGATCCGGTTGACGGGGAAGTTCAGCCACGGTGCCATTTATGATCGTGAACGTGGGGTGGCCATTGAAGCCAAGGGGTCCTTCAGTGCGTTGTTTAAGCTGAAAGTCCTGGGCCATAAACATTTGAAGAACACGCATAATCGGGTCGTTGAAACTCCGATTGCTGAGTTTTTAAAACGTTATGATGGCCGGGTAGAAATCCGACTCTTGGCTGTTCGGGATAAACAAAAAGCACTGGAGGGCTATCGTGAAAAAGCAAAGGCTGCGACAGAATATGATACGTCGCATATTTTGGGTTTTGCGGTAGGTCTGGCTGAAAAATTCAATCACCTGGATAAAGTATCCTGTATTGAGTTTATTCTCAGTGAAGCCGAGTACTGTGGAGATCCATGGGCTATTACACCCACGGCGGCTTACCATTTTACGTTACCCGCCGGCACGGATGTCGGTTCTCTGAAGTAAGGTTGTTCGGCGGCGATCTGAGCAACCAGAGCAACCAGTAACGCCGTATGCCGGTTGTAGGCCATACGGCGGGAAAATTGCTCAAGCTGTTCGATGAGATCCGGGGGTACGCGCAAAGTGAAGGAATGTGTCTCTTGGTCCAAAAGACCGGACATATCCCGAAGCGGTGGGTTCTCTTTGAAAAAGGCTCTCAGTAACTTTATACTGATTAATGACCGGGGTGATGATACTGCCATTGAGTTCAGTATTTCATACACCTCACTCGGGATACTAACGGCTATGTTTTTTGTCATGCTTTTTGTGTTCCGTTTATAGTTGATTTTACCACAATTGAAGGATTAACAAGCATGGCCGGTGAAGCTCGCACGACCAATTTTATGTTAGGCACTGCTGAGGTTATGATTGGACCTCGGGATAAGCTGTTTGAATTGACTCCAGACTTAAACTCTGTAGGTCTGGTTAAAAACTTCGTCTGTGAAGTAACTCGTGATCAGGTAGAACTGGGTCAGGGTGTTACGAACCAGCTCGTTCATATCCGAAGTGCGGGCAGTACTGCTCGGGCCTCGTGTGAAATCTACGAATACACCTCGAAGAACTTGGCTTATGCGCTGAGCTTAGATGGCTCGTCTTTTGTGGATGTGCCAGGCACACCGAGAACGTCAACGGCTCTGAGTACGTTGAATGCCCAGTTACACACCTTTGCAACGGACAGTCCAGCATCACCACAAACTATTGCGATTGGTAATACCGTGATGTTGCGCGAACCGAACTCACAGAACATCAACATTGGCACGGTAACGGCAATCACTCCAAGCTTAATTGTTCGCTGTGACACCGGTACTCGCCAATTCCCGATTGGTACAGTGATTTCTCGTTGTGATGTTCTGGCACTGGGCTCAACAAACGAAGCCTCGGAATATGGCGCGAAAGTCACGGGCCAGTTGGCCGATGGTACTTGGATTGCAATTTTCTTCCCACGTATCCGGATCACCTCAGGCATGACACTCGCCTTCCAGACGGACAATTACGGCAATATGCCCTTGGAATGGCGCCCAATGCAGTTGGTGAGTACCGATAAGTACTTTTCTGACTTCCAAAACCGTGTGGCCAGCTTGGCCAAAGATACGGTTAAATCTGCACTGGTGTAACCGCTCCCTGGTGATTAAAGCCCCGATAGTTCGGGGCTTTTTTGTTGGTGGCTGGTGGTTTACTATTAAGACGACAATTAGGGGATTAACACACATGAATGCTCAACAGGCACATCACACGATCTCATTCCAAAATGGCAATGAGAAAAAGATTTTCATGAGCTTTGGTTTGCTCAACCAGCTGTCGGCCATCGGCGGCGACCTCACAACACTACCGTTACTCCAGTCGGATCCCGCCTTACGTGATGCTCTTTTTGCACTGACATTAAGCAGTAGAAATGCTGAGGGTCAGATCACAAAGGCCTACAACCCGGATGCTGAAGAATTTTCCTTTAGTATTGATCAAGGTGAATCCCTGCTGGCCTGGGTGGTGGCTCATCTGCAGGATTTTTTTCTCAAACGTCTGAAGTGTCAGCTGGAGCTTCAGACTCGGACAAACGCAGCGCTTCAGAAGGATTGACCGTCTTCCGAGATTGGTACGAAAAGCTCACCTTTGAAGAGCAGATTTGTTGGTCTTTTGATGTCGTACCCAGTCAGGTTCTGCATGTCTACTGGGCCTTTAGCTATGCGGATTTACGCTACAAACTCCGGATTAAATCTGGCGAGTTTATGATCGGACATCATCAGCAATTTGAAGCTCTGGTTAAAGTGATAAATCAAGCGCTGGGTGGCGGTTCGGGTAAGTCATCGCCACCACCCAAGAAGGCCTTTGAGCCCCAAACGGCCGACCAAATGCAAGCTGCTTTTAACGCCGTCTTCGGATAAAAAATAAGGATTAACAAACATGACCAAAGACGTAATTCTCGACCTGGGGGTGCAAGATGGCGGAACCCTGAAGGCGATGGCCGAGCAGGTTAAACAGCTGGATCAGCAAATTCTGAGTACCGTCAGGCACATGGAGGACCTGAATCGCAAACTGTCGAATTTGGGCAAAGGACCTAAAGCTTCTCAGGCCAAAGAGACCACGGATGCTGAACTCAAAAGCCTGAACAACAAGCTGTCAGACTTGCTCAGGGAACAAGCGACGGCGCGACGGGCCGGTAAAAGCTCAGCGGATGCCCTCTACAACAACATCCAAGACCCGGCTCAAAAAGCCGCGGTGAAGATGCAGTTGGAGGCCTTTAAAAAGTCTCTGGACCAACAGCTCACCACTCAGAAAGATGTCCTTGCCCAGATGAGTCAAAAGTTCCAACAGGAACTGGTCCGTCAGCGCCGGCAGATTGAGAACGAGATCCGGACCAGCCAGAAGGAAGCGGCACAGCGCGGCCGGCAAAGTCGGATTAGTCAGATTGCGGGCGATGCCCAATACCCCGAACAGTATTTGCGGGGCCTGCCCGCTTATGAGGTGAAAGCCACCCGTGCGGCTGCAGCTCAAATGCTTAAGCAGAGCTCAGACCTCGGCAACAAAATGGGTATGAAAGCCGCGAGCAACGCGCTGGAAACCATTGATAAGTACATGTCTGATAAGGCAGCTCCGGGCTTACGTCGTCGCCAGGAACAGCTGGCTGCTGCAGTTGGAAACAAAGCCGCATTAAATTCATTGATTGCCGGGTCGAATACGGAAGATCTGAAGGTCCTGATTAAGACCGCCCGTAAGACGGCCAGTACCGAGGCCCAACAGTTGGGGAACTCGGGCAAGGCACAGGACTATGCTCAGCTGGCGAACTCCTTGCAGACGGCTCTCCAGCAGATGGCGCCGGCGGTTCAGCAGCTCAAGGCTTTTGCCACCCAAGCGAACACGTCGGCGGGCCGTAAACAGCTGGTAGCCACATTACAGAAAGAAGACCCTGCGTATCTTAAAGCCCAGCAAACGGCATTGAACCGGCAAGCCCGATCAGCCTTTTCCGAGGGTGATAAAAAATCGGGTAACCAGTATGCCAAAGGTGCCGAACTGGTAGGCAAAGTTCTGGCCGACTTAAGCAACCCGAGTACGGGGCGGATGGCGGAACTGAACCGTTTATCCGGACTGAAATCTGACCAGTCATTTCAAACACAGCTGGATACGCTGATTCGCGGCAAATCCATTTCAGCGCTTGAACAGCTCAAGGTTGATGCAAACACCCTATACAAAAGCGACCGGGCCACCCAAGGCGAATCAGAGCGGTTACGTTTGGTGCTGGACCGTTTGTCTCGGGCGCTGGATGAGCTGCAGCCAAAAGCCTCTGGCAAGACCGGAACTCCCACGCCGGCTCAAATCCAAACCCAGCTACAGAATGATCGCCTGGCAAGATATGCCAGCAGTACTTATGACGGTCGCTACGTTCCAAATGATGCCCGGTTGGGTGTTATGGGGCTCACAGATCTTGAAAATGTGAAACGTGGCGCCACTGAGAGATTACGTGCCCAGCAGCTTCGAGTCGACCAAGCCACGGCCACTAACGGAAATGTTAAAGCTGAGGTCGAATCGTTAAACCTGTTGAAAGAGCAGCTTCGGACCCTCGAGCAGCAGTTATCAATCAAGCGCCAGCTCGCCAATACGACCGCCAAACAGAATGACCCTGCATACCGGCAGGCTCAGCAAGAGAAAGCGGCTCAGCAAGCCTCGGAGCGCGATTCCTATCAGGCCAACCGTGCGAGAGTCCTGAGCCAAATTAACCAGAACCAGATCCGGCGGGATGTTGACGGTGGAGCGGATATGTTCCGCAACCAGGCCATGCTACTGCGGAACTATGCCGTATTGGGCGGCGGGGTCGCGGCGGGCTACTCCACGGGCAACTTTATCGTAGAGCTGGATAAGAACTTTGCTCAGCTCCAAGCCATTCTTGCCCTGACTTACAACGACATGGAAAAGGTCAAAGGCTCACTGATTGAGATCTCTGAGCTCACTAAATTCGATGCCGTTGAAGTCGTGGACACTGCAGTTATCTTGGGTCAGGCCGGTTTAAGTAAAGACCAAATCCTGGCCGCGTTGCCGGGCATCACCCTTTTTGCAACGGCGGTAGGTACAGACCTAAAGTCGGCGGTGGATCTTGCCACATCTGCAATGGGTGTCTTTAACTTTGAAGCCACGCGGATGCCGGAGATCGTGGACAAACTCACCATCTCCATCAACCAATCAAAACTGAACCTTGATAAAGTCAGCCTTGGTCTGCAGTACGCCGGTAACATTGCTGAACAGAGTAATGTCAGTTTTGAAGATACGGTGGCCGCGCTGGCCGCAATGGCGAACTCGGGTGTTAAATCCGGCTCGACACTCGGTACCGGTTTACGTCAAATCCTCATCACCATCCAGAAACCCACTGAGGGCTTTAAGAAGAAAATCTTCGACCTCGGCCTGACCATGGAAGATTTGGACCTTCGCACCTACAGCCTCACCGATGTTATGGCAAAGCTGTCCAGCAGTGGCTTTACGGTAGTCGATGCCATGGAAACCATGGA
This sequence comes from Comamonadaceae bacterium, assembly GCA_027483085.1. Classification (GTDB taxonomy): domain Bacteria; phylum Pseudomonadota; class Gammaproteobacteria; order Burkholderiales; family Burkholderiaceae_C; genus Allorhodoferax. The sequence continues at coordinate 14,060 of JAIXVK010000627.1, forward strand.
AGTTCGGGCCGCGAACGCCTATGGTGCTTTTGCCAACAACATTCAAACAGCGAGGGACGTTACCGCTGCGATGAATCAAAATGGTGCTGCAGCCGGCGCTAACGCCATCCAAATGGGTGCCCTGGCCAACCAATGGGCACGTTTCACTTCCATAGGTAAAACGGTTTTCTATGATGCCTTGGCACCAATGATCGAGGTGCTGACGGATTTGGTTAAATTGACCGCTGATCTGATTTCGAACCTCAAGGGTGCAGGTCCACTGCTCAATGGTTTGTTAGCCATTGGGGCTACACGTCTGGCGGTCGGTGGTGTTCTTGGCGTCGGAAAGCTCGCTGGCCGGGTTCTTGGTGGGGGTAAATCCAGCCTACCGGATGCGGACGCTGGCGCCGGGACCGCTGCGGCAATTGCGGCGACCGCGGCATTAAGTTCCACTGCAAGTACATCGGCCGTGCTGGCCGTGGTTCGAACTGTGCTGGGCGGACCTTGGATCTGGGGATTGTCGGGTGTGGCGGCAATCGCAGCTTATGCAATGAGCTCAAACAATCGCAGTGCCCGACTGCAGCAGCCATTGGATATGGCTAAGTTTGAAAGCAACCAGATACAGGCACGACTGGACCGTTATTCTGCTGGAACGAAGTCGGTTGACTCCCTTATCTCTGATGCGTATTACAAGCGCGGCGCTCTGGAAGATGCGAAGACTGGCCCGGAAATGATGCGCCAGTTTGTGGGGCAGCTTAACTCCGAGCTGAAAAATCTGGGTTTTTATATGGACGAGACCAATCCGGCCTTCGATACGCTGATTGGTAAGTTGGAAGAGCTGCGAGGCCGGATGATTTCATTTACGGAGATCGATCTGGCACGTCAATCAGATGCTGCTCGAAACGAAGCAAAGGCCCAGTTTGGTCTTTTATCCGGCTATGAAGGAAAGTCCGAGTCCGCAAAAGGAATCATGGGACCTACCACGCGTTCTACCTCTGCCGTGGTTTCTTCTTTTAACCCCGAGCTGGCAAACTTCTTGGGTTTGAAATCCAACAACCGACAGTTCAATACGGGTGAATCACCATTTACTAAGTTGCTCTCAACCGGTAAGGGCTTGAATCTGAACAGTCCGAGAGACGAGGTTGTGGCGCTGGAAAAAAACCTTAGAGGTCGATGGACCGACCTGATCTTGTTGACCCAGGAGATGGATGCCAAACCCGAGCTGTTGAAGGCCCGAGCTAAAGCCAACTTCGTCAAACCTGAGACCATCATGGCGGAATTGGAACTAGCCAAAAAGGATATCGATGGTCAGATCCAGATTGTTGACGACATCCTGAACCAACTTCAGAAATCGGATAGGCTTCCGCAACAACAACAAATCGTGGCCATTGTAGAGGCAGTAAAACGCCAGTTCGGAGCTCGAGCCAACACCTTTGTCGAATCAGTGGCCGAGCGAAATGGGCAGATCTCAAAACAATACGGCAAGGATTCACTGGGACTTTACCGGGGCCTGACTGAGTATCGCGGCCAGTCCGAGACTGAGGCTCGGGGAATTAACCAAGAAATAAAGGCCTTTGTTCAAACGGAACTGGCCAAGTCAAAACTGCCGGCTGAACTGCTGAACAAAGTGCTCACAGACTCCCGATATCCGGAGTTTATTAATGGTGCACTGGCAAAAACACGAAGTGCACAGTCGACCGCGGCGCCCTCGGCACTGCGTTCATTAAAGCGCCAAAACAGAGCTGAGGGTGGAAGCGTTGACGCCGAACTGGAACTTCGGGAGCTGGAACTGAGCGATGCCAACAACCTGAATGATATCGAGCGACTAGAGAAAGCCATTGCCGTGTTGTTGCGTAAGCAATCGGATCTTCAGCTGGAAATTTCTAAGGCCGAAGCCGGTGAAGATCTGGCCCAGCTCGGGCAAATAGAAGCCAGTTCCCGCGATGCGCTGGATAGTCGTCTGGGTGGCAATGCCGAAAATGCCAACCGGCAACGTGCCCGCCTGAAAGCTGGGGGTCTGTTTGCCAAAGGTGACTTCAGTTTGTCGGGTGTCTCCCGGACTTACTCCAAGGAAATCGCCCGGGCCGCAGACCAGTACTTTGACAAAACCAACGCTGAGGAATCGGCCAAGTTAAAGGCTCAGCTGGCTGCAGCGGAGAAAGAGAAAAACCGGGCGGATGAACTGAAGCGCCAAGCCGACAGGTTGGTGGGTCGTGCAGATGACGCGGGCTTGGGTAGCGAGGGCCAGAAACAGGCCTACTTACTCAGCATTCCTCTGATTGAGCGGGCCAGTCAGACCGCCGTCCGGTCGATGCAACAGGAGATCTCAGCCTATCAGGCAGATACTCGGGCCAAGCAGGACCGGGTGAATAATCTTACGGCGGCACTCCCCGGATTGGATGCGTCTAACGCTCAATGGGCTCAGCAAGAACTCAATAAACTGTCCCCAATCATCGAGGAGAACAATAAGAAAATTGCCGAACTACAAGGTTCAATCGATAAAAACACCTATGAGACCGGCCAGCAAACGAATGCTATGCGGGGCAATGCGGCCATGGCCGAGCTGCGCGACAAACCATTCCTAAGCCAAGACCGCCGGCGGGTACGTGCCCTAGTGGAAGGAGGCTCCTATCAAACGGATAAACAGATCATGGCCGGTGAAGGTGAATTCACAGAGTCGGGCACGGTTGCCGGAGGCTTAGGTCAGCAGGCAAGCAATGCTTTTGATTATGCCCTCACCCAGTCGTCCAAGGCTTATGAAGGTATGAGTGGTCTCACCGAAGCTGCACTGGGTTTGAAAAGTGTGCTGGATGGTGCCGGTGGCAGTCTGGGGAACTTCTTCACTCAGTTTGCAACGGGCTCTATGACGGCTGGGGAATCTTTCAGGGGATTTGCGGCCAGCATCCTGCAGAGCTTGACCGAGGTTGCCATGCAGATCGCGGCAAATGCCCTGATGCAGCAAGTGTTGAGTTTTGCGATGTCCTCAATGGGCGCCTCAATGGACCTTTCTATGGCGACTGGGGCCACCCCTCTATGGAACGGTGGTTCGGTTGGTGCACCTCGTCGCCATTCTAACGGTGGTATGGTCGTGGGTGGGGTGCAGACACGGGACAGCACCTTGGTTAATGCGGCTCAGGGTGAGTTTGTGTTGCGCCGCGCCGCGGTTCAGGCATTGGGTGTGGATACCGTCAGAACGCTGAACAATATGGACCGCGGTTCTGTGAGATCACTGGAGGCCATGCCATCCGGAGAGCGCTCGGAGTCGGCCGGCCGGGAGGCTGTGGTCAATGTCTGGGTAGTTTCAGAGGATGAAAAGGCAAACGGGATGGATGAGAATTCTATGTTGGTGGTTGTTAACAAGGCCCTGATGCGGGACTCCACCACGAAGAAATTAGTCAAACGCATTAGCACTGGAGATATGTGATGCCCCTGAAGACTTTTGATTTTCCAACGCATGTGGCTTCCGTGTCATATCCCAAACGGGGCGCCCAGGTAAAGCTGGGGGGAAACTGGACCTACACCACCAAGCCGAGCTCACCGGTGATGAAAAGCCTGCAGTTGAGGTTCGATGGGTTGTGGTGGTTTAAAGACGCCGTTGGAGTGTTGTCGGCAACGATACAGCCAAAACTAAACCTGCTGGCCTTGGAGAACTTTTATGCCGAACATGAGCTTCACCAAGAGTTTATTTACCCCAGTGAACGCTACGGAAATATGATTGTTCGGTTTGAAGAGCCGCTAGTGATCCCCGAGGCCGTGAAAAACGGTCAGGGTTTAGTAAGGGACATTACGTTGAAATTAGTGCAGCAACCGACCTAATTTTAACAAAGTGGCTTTGCTTGTCTTGACTTGTCTGAACTTTACCCCTAATATTCGGGTTAACGAGCAGTGGTGAAAACCAATGTTTGTTAATCCTAATGGTTAACCCAGTCCTTGTGGCTGGGTTTTGTTTTTTCAGCTATCATGCAGAAAAACTCGGGATTAACAGACATGAATCAGCAAATACCACAGATCTATCGTGATAATGCTGCGGCCCTATCACATGCCGAGCCCCTAACGTTTCTCAAAATCCAAATTACCGCCCCGGACAATTCGGTAGTTACATTCCGCTACTGTGCTCAAAAGAGCGTCAACTGGCAGTCTCAAACATGGGGCTTAGCTCCCTTTAGCATTACCGGTGAAGGTGAACGTGCCGGCGGCGAGCAATTGCGCCCTCGACTGGTACTGGCCAACCCAGAAAGCCTGTTCAGCTACTATATCTCTGAAGGCTGGATGGACGGCGCCCGGATCAGCAAGTACGAAGTGCATCCGGATGACTTGGCCAGCGGCCAATCATCGATGTCCGTTTGGTACGTGTCGCAGGTTGAAGAACTCAACGCGATTGCTATCAGTCTCCAGCTCAGCACCCTTTCCGACGGCAACAGCTTTAAACTGCCGGGCCGGCGTTTTATTCAGCCCGAATTCGGCTTGGTGAGGCTCTGATGCAACACCTGCAGCATTTACAGGGCATTGACTTCGAAGAGGGCTGGCAAGACTGCTACACCCTCGCCCGCCAGTACTACAAAGAAGTCATGGGTTTGGACCTGAAAGATTATGCTCGCCCATCACAGTGGTACATGCTGCCGGGTTTCAATTTCTTTGATCGGTTATTCCCTGATGAGGGATTTACTCAGGCCACCAACAATGCCAACGATGTGATGATTGGTGATGCCCTGTTGATGGCCATGGGTAGAACTGACACCAGTAACCATATTGCCATTTACGTGGGTCAGGGCCTGATTCTTCACCATTTGACGGGCCAGAAATCACGATTGGACCCATACAACCTTAAATGGCGGGAGCGCGTCACTCGCGTATTACGCCACCCCAGCTATGAAATGACCTTTGAGAATTTAACTATGGAAACGCTGGCCCAACTGCCATTTGCGGTCAGGCAACGCCTTTCAAAAAGGACCCCTACATGATAGAACAAATCCTTGGCTTGCCGTGGGAACTACTGGGCGTCAGTTTTGAGGGGGATGAACGCTGTGGTCTGATTCTGAAGGAATTAAAGTGGGTTGAATTAGTTAATGAGTCGTCGGCCCCATACTCCTCCTTTGCGATTTCAGAAGCCCAGGTTTCCCCTTACAAAGCCGCCCTTGCCGGCATTTGGCACACACACCCGAGAGGGCCGGCGAACCTCTCCATCGAAGACTACAACGCGGTTCTTGACCTGCCCGAACTTATTCACGCGATCATTACTCCACGCCACGTTTGTCTTTACGGAGTAATCGATGGCCAAGTCATGAATCTTAGCCGGAGGTCACTGGATGTCACTCGTTAAAATTATTCTACATGGGGCTTTAAAAGAGGCCTGTAGTCGGGAAATTGTTGTTGAAGCGAAAACCGCCCGCCTGGCCCTTTCCGCATTGAGACTGCAGCCAGAACTTAATCCGGTGAACAACCACAAACTTTACAACTGCAAGGTTCGGGGTGTTGACCATGTTTTGGATTTGGATGCTCCTCTGGAGAGTGATGAGCTCCATGTCACATGTGATAGTGTCATCGACCGCTCGGCCTATCGCGGATCGGGCAACAACCCGTATGTGAGAATTATTATCGGCGTGGTTCTGATCGTCGTTGGTATAATGATGATGGATATGTCTGGAACCTTGGCTAATATTGGTTTGGCCATGGCCGCTTCGGGTTTCGGGATGATTCTGGGTGGCGTCATGCAGCTCTTTACTAAAGACCCCAAGGCCGAAGAGCAGGAACGAAACAAAAGCCTGACAGGTTATGAAAATACGGTTAAGTCTGGTACTCCAATTCCGTTTATATTAGGTGAGCACCTTCACGGTGGTCACATTTTCAGTTTGAATACCGAGACTCGTCAGGGGAAGGATCTTGACCTGAAGGCATTTAAGGACACCTATGCCATCGCCAATTCAAAGTCTTGGTTTTTGCTGCATGATGGTAGCGGCGGAGTAAATACCGACGGACCTCCAGCGGGTGGCCGACCTGGTGGACCTGGCAGTGGTGGTTCGGGCGAACAATGGCCATAACAGAGTAAAAAAATTAGGGATTAACAAACAATGCGTAAGCCGTTTACTTCAGGCGCGGGCGGCGGTAGCGGCCCAAAAAATTCCCGGGATTCTCTGTTTAGTGGAGATGCCGTTGAGGTTGTGCTCGGTATTTCAGAAGGCCCAATTGAGGGTATCAAAGGCACCACTATTGAAGAAAAACTACAAAACGTTTTTCTTGATGGTACGCCAGTTCTTACGCTTTCAGGGGACAAATCCTTTGAAGACAGTCAGGTGGTTATTAACTTTGAACCTGGAACTGCCGTAACAGAGATGGACGACGCCGCTTATGGCCAAACTCCGATTCCCTATATGCTGGGCGGTACGGCCACACCTGTATCTGTTTCCTCAACGCTTGACCAAGATGTGTCGATCACCCGCACGGTCCCCTCGGCGTACCGAAATAAATACAATAAAATTGAAGTCAGAATCATGGTATCGCAGCTTGCGAACATGACCAAGGACGGCGCTCGAGAGCTTTCGGTGCGGGTAAAAATTGAGAGTAAGCCCTCCGCCTCGAGTACTTGGACCGCGAACATCCATACGATCTCAGGCAAGACGTTGGGCGGTGGTTTTGTTCGGTCTTTCGCATTTTTTGTGGCCGATAGTAGCG
>JAIXVK010000325.1 GCA_027483085.1 Comamonadaceae bacterium
CAAGATGGTGTTGGTGGAGCCGCCCATGGCAATGTCCAGCGCCATCGCGTTCTCGAAGGCCTTGAAGCCCATGGAACGCGGCAGGATGCTGCTGTCTTCTTCTTCGTAGTAACGCTTGCACAGCTCTACTACCAGGTGACCGGCGCGCTTGAACAATTGCTCGCGGTCGGCGTGGGTCGCCAACACAGTACCGTTACCGGGCAAAGACAAGCCCAAAGCTTCGGTCAGGCAGTTCATGGAGTTGGCGGTGAACATGCCAGAGCAAGAGCCGCAAGTGGGGCAGGCAGAGCGCTCGACTTCCGCAACATCCGCATCACTGACCTTGTCATCTGCAGCCATGACCATGGCATCGACCAAGTCGAGCTTTCGGAATTCAATTTTCTGGGTCGTGGGGTTGAGCAACTTGACCTTGCCGGCCTCCATCGGGCCGCCGGACACAAACACCACGGGGATATTCAGGCGCATGGCGGCCATCAACATGCCGGGGGTGATCTTGTCGCAGTTGGAGATGCACACCATGGCATCGGCGCAGTGCGCATTCACCATGTATTCCACGCTGTCAGCAATGATGTCGCGGCTAGGCAGCGAATACAACATGCCGTCGTGGCCCATGGCGATACCGTCGTCCACGGCAATCGTGTTGAACTCTTTGGCAACACCGCCCGCTGCCTCGATTTCGCGCGCGACCAACTGACCCAAGTCTTTCAGGTGCACGTGGCCCGGCACGAACTGGGTGAACGAATTCACTACGGCGATGATGGGCTTGCTGAAGTCAGCATCCTTCATGCCGGTCGCGCGCCACAAAGAGCGTGCACCGGCCATGTTACGGCCGGCAGTGGAGGTCTTGGAACGGTAAGCTGGCATGGTGTGAAATAGATATTCGGTTGAACAGAATGGGGGGCGCCAGAGATTATCCTCCAGCCCCTCAACGACGTTTTTTAGACCCCTGCAGCCCCATGGCTTCCCGCTGGCGGTCTATGCGGGCCTGCTTGCGGGCATTTTCCTTGTCCATGGCCTTGCGTTTGGTGTAACCGGAACTGTCCGCCCACGCCCACCAGGCAATTGCCAGTGCAAAAGGCACCAGAACCTGCCACCAAGCCCACGCGGCTACCGGCTCGATCAGCAGGTATTTCATGGCCAGAAGAATCAAACCCAAACCCAGAAAATACATAGTATTTGCTCCAATGTGTTGCCCCTGTTTCTATTGGGGGGGTCAACCTGCGTTACTACAATCCCGTTGTAGAGATGTTAGCGAAACAACAGAGGCTTCAGATGAATCATTTTCTATCGCGTAGTTGGGTGCTCTCCGTGGTGTTGCTCAGCCCCCTCGCTTGGGCGGACCAGGGCTTGGCCAAGTCCAAAAACTGCATGACCTGCCACATGATGGACAAAAAAGTGCTCGGCCCTGCGTTCAAAGACGTAGCCACCAAGTACAAGGGGGACAAGACCGCCGCAGATCGGCTAGCCACCAAGATCATGAAAGGTGGTAGCGGCGCCTGGGGCACCGCTTACATGCCGGCGAATTCGCAGGTCAGTGAAGCCGAGGCCAAGAAATTGGCGGCTTGGGTTCTCTCACTGAACTAAGCAAGTTAGCAAAAACGAAAAAAAGCCGCTGAGACCCAGCGGCTTTTTTTATGGGCAGGCGCCACAGGCGCCCACCGTATCGAGAACCTAGGCTGGCTTAGTAAGCCTGTCCCAATTGGTCCAGAATGGCTGGATTCTCCAGGGTGCTGGTGTCCTGGGTGATGGACTCGCCCTTGGCCAAGGAGCGCAGCAAGCGGCGCATGATCTTGCCGGAACGGGTCTTGGGCAGGTTTTCACCAAAGCGGATGTCCTTGGGCTTGGCGATAGGCCCGATTTCTTTGGCAACCCAGTCGCGCAGTTCTTTGGCAATCGCTTTGGCTTCGTCGCCGCTGGGGCGGGCCCGTTTCAGCACCACAAAAGCGCAAATCGCCTCGCCCGTCAAATCATCGGGGCGGCCGACCACGGCAGCTTCGGCGACCAGATCGGACTTGGACACGAGCGCGGACTCAATTTCCATGGTTCCCATGCGGTGGCCGGATACGTTGAGCACGTCATCAATACGGCCGGTGATACGGAAATAGCCACGGTCTGCACTGCGCACCGCACCGTCACCGGCAAGGTACAGCTTGCCACCCATTTCCTCGGGGAAATAGGCCTTTTTGAAGCGCTCGGGGTCATTCCAGATGGTGCGGATCATGGAAGGCCACGGGCGCTTGACGACCAAGATGCCACCAGTTCCATTGGCAATGTCATTGCCAACTTCATCCACGATGGCAGCCATGATCCCGGGCAGGGGCAATGTGCAGCTACCGGGCACCAGCGGTGTGGCGCCGGGCAGCGGGGTCATCATGTGGCCACCGGTTTCGGTTTGCCAGAAGGTGTCCACAATGGGGCATTTCTCGTGGCCGACGTTTTTGTAGTACCACATCCATGCTTCGGGATTGATCGGTTCACCCACCGAGCCAAGAATGCGCAAGCTCGACAAGTCCGAGCGGTCGGGGTGCACAGAGGCGTCACTCTCAGCCGCCTTGATCAGCGAACGGATCGCAGTCGGCGCCGTGTAGAAGATGGTGCACTTGTGGCGCTCGATCATTTGCCAGAAACGACCGGCGTTCGGGAAGGTGGGCACACCCTCAAAAATGATCTGGGTGGCGCCAGCAGCCAAGGGGCCGTATGCCACATAGGTGTGGCCCGTGATCCAGCCGATGTCAGCGGTGCACCAGAACACATCCTCAGGCTTCAAGTCAAAGGTCCAGTCCATGGTGAGCTTGGCCCACAGCAAATAGCCGCCTGTGGAATGCTGCACGCCCTTGGGCTTGCCGGTAGAACCAGAGGTATAGAGGATGAACAAGGGGTGCTCAGCGCCCACGGGTACCGGTGCGCAGTCGGTGCTTTTGCCGGCAAGTGCTTCATCAAACGTTTTGTCGCGCCCGGCCACCATGTTGCAGGCAGTTTTGGTGCGCTGGTACACGTACACGTTCTTGATGGACTCGCAGCCACCCATGGCAATACCCTCGTCCACGATGGACTTCAAAGGCAACTCCTTGCCGCCGCGCATCTGGTAGTTGCTGGTGATCACCGCCACCGCACCTGCGTCAATGATGCGCTCTTGCAAGGCCTTGGCCGAGAAGCCGCCGAACACCACGCTGTGAGTGGCGCCGATACGGGCGCACGCCTGCATCGCAATCACGCCTTCGAGGGTCATGGGCATGTACACCAACACGCGGTCGCCCTTTTGGATGCCGTCTGCCTTTAGTGCGTTGGCAAACTGGCTGACCCGTGCCAACAACTCTTTGTAGGTGGTTTTGGTGACAGTACCGTCATCGGCCTCAAAAATGACCGCCACTTTGTTCTCGGTGGGGGTGCCGATGTGCTTGTCCAGGCAGTTGGCGGACGCATTCAACTCGCCGTCATCAAACCATTTGTAAAACGGTGCGTTGGACTCATCCAAAGTGCGGGTGAAAGGCTTGTTCCACACCACGTTTTCCTTGGCCAAGCGGGCCCAGAAACCTTCGAAATCTTTCTCGGCTTCGGCGCAAAGGGCGTTGTAGCCCTCCATGCCGGAGATGCGGGCCGCTTTGACCGTGGCTTCACTGGGTGGGAACACCCGGTTTTCAACCAACATGGACTCGATAGCAGAAGATGATGCGCTCACAGGTTTGTCTCCTCGGATTTTTTGAAAACTGCGCGCATGGTTATCCCATGCACTTACAAATCACTGACTGATATCGGTCAAGGCCCGCCGTCAGGCTGGTGCAGGTGTGATTCGATAAACTCTGTGGGTTTGCCCTTCACTGCTACCCAATCTCTGAAAAGACCGACCATGACCACCTCTATCCGCCAGGCTGACCTGATCGAATCCGTGTCTGCCGCGCTGCAGTACATCAGCTACTACCACCCCGCCGACTACATCGCCCACCTGGCCCGCGCCTACGAGCGCGAGCAGAGCCCGGCCGCCAAAGACGCTATCGCCCAAATCCTGACCAACAGCAAAATGAGCGCGACCGGCCACCGCCCCATTTGCCAGGACACCGGCATCGTGAACGTGTTCCTCAAAGTCGGTATGGATGTGCGCTGGGAGGGCTTCACTGGGAGCTTGGACGACGCCATCAACGAAGGTGTCCGCCAGGGCTACAACCACCCTGACAACACTTTGCGCGCCTCGGTGGTTGCGGACCCTGAGTTTTTGCGCAAGAACACCAAAGACAACACCCCGGCAGTGATCTTCACGGAAATCGTGCCCGGCAATACGGTCGAAGTGACCGTGGCAGCAAAAGGCGGCGGCTCCGAAAACAAAAGCAAAATGGTCATGTTGAACCCCGGCGACTCGGTGGTGGACTGGGTCTTGAAGACCGTTCCCACCATGGGCGCTGGCTGGTGTCCGCCCGGCATGCTGGGCATCGGCATCGGCGGCACCGCTGAAAAAGCAGTCCTGATGGCGAAAGAGAGCCTGATGGACGATTTGGACATGTATGAACTGCAGACCAAAGCCGCAACCGGCGCCGAACTCAGCAATGTGGAAAAAATGCGCTTGGAGCTGATGGAGAAGGTCAATGCGCTGGGTATTGGCGCACAGGGCTTGGGCGGTTTGACCACCGTGCTGGACGTCAAGATCAAGATGTATCCGACGCACGCGGCCAGCAAACCGGTCGCCATGATCCCGAACTGCGCCGCCACCCGCCACGCCCATTTTGTGTTGGACGGCAGCGGCCCCGTGTATCTGGATCCGCCAAGCTTGGACCTCTGGCCCAACGTCAACTGGACACCTGACTACGAGACCAGCAAAAAAGTGGACCTCAATACCCTGACCAAGGAAGAAGTCGCCAGCTGGAA
>JAIXVK010000275.1 GCA_027483085.1 Comamonadaceae bacterium
AGGCATGGGCGTATGACCGAGCGGATGCGATTGCATGGCTGGGCACCGCATCGGGGGTGCTGGCTCTGGGGCTTGAAACCGGGATTGCCGTGGGTATCGGCTTGTCGCTGGCGACCCTTTTGTGGCGCACCAGCTCCCCACATATCGCTGTCATCGGCCGCTTACCCGGCACACAATCGTTCCGGAATGTGAACCGATACGCCACCGAAACACTGCCCCGGACACTGATGTTGCGGATCGACGAGAGTCTGTTTTTCGGCAATTTGCAAGCGGTGGAAGAACGACTCGGACTGGAACTCGCCCAGGCGCCAGACACCCACGATGTGGTGTGGGTTATGACCGCGGTGAACCGGGTAGACACCTCTGCCATGGCGGCACTGCTCAACTTGAACCGGGACCTCAAGGATCGCGGCATCCGCATGCATTTTGCGGAGGTAAAGGGTCCCGTACAAGACCGTTTGATCCACACACCCCTATGGACAGAGCTCTCCGGTGAGTTCTTTCATTCGGTGCCCGATGCGTTCGCCGCCCTCCAAGCCTCGCGGCAGGAGCCTCATGACGCCGCTTTGTCGATCTAACCGCCGCCTTTGAGTGGCGCCACAGGTTTTGGTGCAGTCTTGCACCGTCCTGCTGTGAGCGCGCTAGACTGAGACACTGCCCCCGGGGCGGATCACCCTTGTTCACCGCGCACTGTTGTGCGAGGACCTGTTTTTTTAGGAGCGCTATTTATGGCTAAAAATGTGGCACCCAAGATGTCGATCGACATCGGCATCAGCGAACGCGAGCGAAAGAAAATTGCCGAAGGCTTGTCAGGTCTTTTGGCCGACAGCTACACCCTGTACCTGATGACGCACAACTTTCACTGGAACGTGACAGGCCCCCAGTTCAATAGCTTGCACACCATGTTCATGGCGCAGTACACCGAGCAGTGGACCGCGCTGGATCTGATTGCCGAGCGCATCCGCGCACTGGGTTTTCCAGCGCCGGGCACCTACAAAGAGTTCACCAAGCTCGCCAGCATCAAAGAGGTCGAGGGCGTGCCCAAAGCCAACGAGATGATTCACCACCTGCTGGGCGCGCAAGAAGCCACTGCGCGGACTGCGCGCAAGCTGTTCCCCGTGGTGGATGCCGCGAACGACCAGCCCACCGCAGATGTCTTGACCCAGCGTATTGACGTCCACGAAAAAACGGCCTGGATGCTGCGCAGCCTCATCACCGAGTAAGCCCCCTCACGCCCGCCGGGCGCCGCAAGCGCCCTGCTGCGGCGATGGGTGCTGTCAGCGCAATGCTATCGCTTGATTCAACACAAAATCGGCGATAGCGCTTGCGTTTTTCAGGTCAAGCACAGGCACTGTGCAATCGGGGACCGGGCTGTCGCTCGCAATGCCCACAATGCCAGGCCAGCGTGGCCACAAGGTGCTTTTCCCCTCACTGGCCCGCCAGACTTCCAGCTTGGGGAAGTCTCCCTCTTTGAAACCTTCCACCAGCACCAAGTCACAGTCCTGCAATCGCGTCAGCAAATAGTCCAGCGATGGCTCCGGCTCACCACGCAGTTCATGCATCAGCGCCCAGCGGGTGCGGCCGAGCAGCAGCACTTCGGTGCAACCCGCCTCCCTCAGGCGGAAAGAGTCCTTGCCCGGTCGGTCGATCTCGATGTCTTTGTGGCTGTGCTTGATCAAAGACACCCGCAACCCACGCTGTTTGATTTCCGGAATCAGGAGCTCCAGTAGCGTGGTCTTACCCATGCCGGAGTAGCCGGCAATTCCGAAAATGCGCATATAGGCTTACTCGACGGTCACGCTCTTGGCGAGGTTGCGCGGCTTGTCGACGTCCGTGCCCTTTGCCAAGGCAGTGTGATACGACAGCAATTGCAAAGGAACTACGTGCAGCAACGGTGAAAGCTCGCCGTAATGCTCAGGCATGCGGATGACATGCAAGCCTTCGCCGCTCTCAATTTTGGTATCGGCATCGGCCAGCACGTAGAGCACACCACCGCGGGCGCGCACCTCATGCATATTGCTTTTGAGCTTTTCAAGCAAGGCGTCATTCGGTGCCACGGTCACGACTGGCATATCACTGGTCACCAAGGCCAAAGGCCCATGCTTGAGTTCGCCCGCCGCATAGGCTTCTGCGTGGATGTAGGTGATTTCTTTGAGCTTGAGCGCACCTTCAAGGGCGATCGGGTAATGCAGACCACGGCCCAAAAAGAGGGCGTTTTCTTTTTTGGCGAAGTCATCGGCCCACGCAATGATCTGGGGCTCCAGAGCCAACACTGCCTGGAGCGCTGCCGGCAGATGGCGCATGGCTTTCAAATGGCGGGCCTCATCCGTATCGCTCAAACGGCCCTTGGCCTGGGCCAGGCACAGGGTCAACAAAAACAGACCTGCCAACTGGGTGGTAAAGGCTTTGGTGGATGCCACGCCGATTTCCACACCCGCCCGCGTTACATACGCCAGGCTGCATTCGCGCACCATGGCGCTGGTAGCCACATTGCAAATGGTGAGCGTGTGCTGCATGCCCAGGCTTTGTGCATGGCGCAAGGCCGCCAGCGTGTCTGCGGTTTCGCCACTCTGGGTGATGGTGACTACCAGGGTCTTGGGGTTGGGAACCGAGTCCCGGTACCGGTATTCACTGGCGACTTCCACATTGCATGGGATTTTGGCAATGCTCTCGATCCAGTATTTGGCGGCGCAGCCGCTGTAATAGCTGGTGCCGCACGCCAGGATCAGCACATTGTCGATTTGCTGGAATACCCGGGCCGCATTGGCGCCGGGCTGGTGGTTGCCCTGTTGGTCAAACAACTCCGGCACGATGCCCTCCACGCCTTCCAGCGTATCGGCAATCGCGCGGGGCTGCTCGAAAATCTCTTTTTGCATGTAATGGCGGTACGGGCCCAGTTCGGCCGCGCCGCTGTGGGCCACCACGGTTTTGACCGGGCGCTGTGCAGGTGCAACCGCCTTGTGCGCTTTGTCGAACAACCAGTACTTGCCGAGCTGCAAGTCGACCACATCACCCTCTTCCAGGTAGACGATCTGATCGGTCACACCGGCCAAGGCCATTGCGTCACTCGCCAGAAAGTGCTCTTGTCCGTCTTTGCCCACGCCCAAAATCAGGGGCGAGCCCGCCCGGGCACCAATCAAACGCTGCGGCTCATCTTTGCAAAACACGGCAATCGCATACGCACCGTGCAACTGCAAAACAGCGGCCTTGACGGCCTCAAACAAATCACCGTCGTAGAGGCTATCGACCAAGTGGGCAATCACCTCGGTATCGGTCTGGCTATGAAACACATAACCCTTGGCCTTGAGCGCGGCACGGAGTTCATCGTGGTTTTCAATGATGCCGTTGTGCACCAGCGCGATACGGCCGGGCTTGCTCTCGGCATCTGCACCGGTTCCGTGACTGAAGTGGGGGTGGGCGTTGTGCACCACAGGGGCGCCGTGGGTGGCCCAGCGGGTGTGTGCAATGCCCAAATGTCCCTGTACATCACCTGCAGCCACCTGCTCCATCAGCTCAGACACCCGTGCCGTGCTGCGCGCGCGGCGCAGGCCGCTCTGTGCCCCCAGCCCGTACACCGCAACACCGCAGGAGTCGTAACCCCGGTACTCCAGGCGCTCCAGGCCTTGAACCAAAACGGGAACAATATTCCGGGTAGAAACCGCACCGACGATGCCGCACATAGAAAACCTCCAAAACAAACAATGGAGCGAATGGTAGAGTTTTGATAAGAAATTACCGATTGAAATTCAAATTTTTTTGACTTTAGATTTCACCAATACGAGACAATATCTTTTTATTTCAAAAAACATCATTCAATGAAAGAAATAGAACTTGATGCCATCGATCTGCAGTTGCTGGAGCAACTGCAAAAAGACGCATCCCTGAGCAACCAGGTCTTGGCCGACCGGGTTCACACCTCAGCACCGACCTGCTTGCGCCGTGTCAAACGCCTGCGTGACAGCGGCTTGATTGAAAAGCAAGTGGCTGTGCTGAACCCACAAACCCTGGCGGCCCACACGGGCCACGGGCTCACGGCAATCGTGGAAGTCTCGCTGGACCGGCAAGATACCGGCGCACTCGAAGCGTTTGAGAAAAGAGTGGTTCTAGAGGCCGCGGTGCAGCAGTGCTACCGGGTGTCTCCGGGCCCTGACTTCTGCCTCGTGGTCCACACCTGGGACATGCCGGCTTACCAGGCCCTCACCCAGCGCTTGTTTACCACCGATGCCAATGTGCGCAACGTGAAAGCCTTCTTCAGCATACACCGCAGCAAATTTGGCGCGGAGCTGCCTATGCATGCACCCCGCTAGGGCATGAGTTCAATTCACTGGCATTGGCCGCCGCAAGCCTCGTGGGCTCCTGCCAGCAGCAATGCGGTTTGCTCCGACAAATAGTCCAAAAACACCCGGGTGCGCCTCGGCAAATACTGCCGGCTGGGCAAGGCTGCATAGAGGTGCAACTGACCTGCAACCCACGGCGACAGCACCCGCACCAAGTCACCACTGGCCAAAAATGGGGCGACCAACTCCACCGTGCAAGGGGTGATGCCCGCACCGTCCAGCGTGGCGGAAATCAAGGTTTCAATATGGTTGGAGCTGAGAACTGGGGTGAGATTCAGGTCTATGGATTCGTTCAAGTCCAGCTCATTGCGCAAATGCCAACGCCGGTGACGCGCAATGCCGCCTTTGAGTTCAAGGCAATGGTGGTTGACCAAGTCTTGCGGATTAACAGGGATGCCCATGCGGCGCAAATAATCAGGGGTCGCGACCAGAATGCCACGGGTTGACGCGATTTTTCGGGCCACAATCGTGCCGTCAAAAGCCTCGTCCGCTGTGAAGAGCGTCACGTCGTGTGCTTCCACTGGCGGCTCTTCGAAGGACTCCACTTGCACATGCAAGGTGATTTTGGGGTACTGCGCCCTGAAGCCCGCGAGCAAGGGCGCCAACACATAGGTCGCCAACACGGGTGTAGACAGCACATTGAGCTCGCCTGACAACTCCTGCGTGTGAAGGTGGGCGATGGCATCCGCCTCATCAATGTCTTGCAAGATGGCGCGCACCCTTGCCAGATACGCGTCGCCGGCCTCGCTCAATGACACACGCCGGGTCGACCGATGCAACAAGCGGGTGCCCAAGTGCTCCTCGAGGTCGGCCACCAGCCGGGTCACGACGGCCGGCGACATCTCCAAGGCCCGGGCAGCCGCCGCAAAGCCCCCTTCATCGATGACTTTTTGAAACACACGCATTGAGAGCAAACGGTCCATGGAGTCACTTTAGCGAGTTACACGCGATCGATTGTTTCCATTTCAGCAATGCCGCGATGTTATTTTGATTGTTTATCTTTGGATTCAGAAATTTTACAGTTCATCCCATCGACGAGACGCAAGCATTTACCGCCCCATCGATGCTGTTCAGACGGACTGAAAACCGCCGCAGCGGAATCTTCAACTTTGGAAAGGAACTTCATCATGAACAAGACCACTATCGCCACTATCGCTTTCACATTGGCTGCTGCCTTCGCAGGCCAAGCAATGGCCCAAGACACTGCCACTGCGACCCAGGCTGCAGAAAAGCAGGCCGCCGCAGCCAAGGCTGCCAAAGATGCCAAGAGCACCACAGCGGCTGACCCCTACGCTGAGCTGGACAAAGTGAAGACTTGGTAAGCCAAGCCCGGGACCCGTACACAGGGTCCGTCAAGCTTCAAGCCCGGCTCAGACCGGGCTTTCTTTTGTGACTTGAAACCTGATCTCAGCGACCGCTCCGCACGGTGCTGTTGCGGTCAAACTTACCCTTGCACCCACCTTGTGCAGCAACCTTTGTGCAGTCAGCAGCCCTACCCCCAGACCGGGAAACTGCTTGGCGGTGTGCAGGCGCCCGAATACCTTGAAAAGCTTGTCGTGCATGGCGGGGTTGAAACCCGCACCGTTATCCGCCACCCGGCATACCAGGTCGCCGCCCGGCTCCAAAACCACCGTGACCTGGACCTGCGGTTGTGGCGTACGCGCTGTAAATTTGAAAGCATTGCCCAGCACCTGCAACACAGCTTGACGCAACAACTGGGGATCGGTGGACAGCACTACACCCGCCGGAACGCTCCAGACCACCGGCACTTCCCGTGCCGGGTCCGTCGCTTGTACTTCGACCCACGCATCTTTCAGCACCGGCTCCAACGCGACATCCGACCATTGCACCGGTAACCCATCGATACGCGACAAGCCTGTCAGCGCATCCAGCAGCTCGCCCATGTGCCGGGCCGATGCACAGATCGTGCGCAAAAAATCAGCGCTTTCGCCTTCCAGTTGCGAACCGGCCTCTTCTTCCAGCAACT
>JAIXVK010000274.1 GCA_027483085.1 Comamonadaceae bacterium
GTTGGGCCTTCCATAGAGTCGGGCAACCAAACGTGCAAAGGGAATTGCGCGGACTTGCCCATGGCACCGATAAACAAACAGATGCAAATAACCGTGACCAACATCCAGTCAGTACCGGGGAAGACCAAGGCTGAAAGATCATTGGTTTTCGCAAAAATTTCGGTGTAATTCAAGCTACCGGTGTAAGCGCCGATGAGACCAATACCCAAAATGAAGCCGAAGTCGCCTACCCGGTTAACCAAAAATGCTTTCATGTTGGCAAAAATTGCCGTCGGCTTATTGAACCAAAACCCGATCAACAGGTAAGACACCAAGCCCACCGCCTCCCAGCCAAAGAACAGCTGGAGCAAGTTGTTACTCATCACGAGCATCAGCATCGAGAAAGTAAACAAGGATATGTAAGCAAAGAAACGGTTGTAACCCTCGTCCTCTTCCATGTAACCCACCGTGTACAGGTGAACCATGAGAGAGACGAAGGTAACCACACACATCATCATGGCGGTCAGGGAGTCCACCAGGAAGCCAACTTCCATTTTCAAACCACCAACGACCATCCATGTATAAATGGTTTCGTTGAAGCGCGCTCCGTCGTTCACGACCGACATCAAAGTCATCGCGGATAAAACGAAGGAAATAAAGACGCCGAGAATAGTGAGGCTGTGGCTAAGCTTGCGACCAAACCAATTGCCACCAAATTTCGTACCGAATACACCTGCCAACACAGCACCGGCAAGTGGCGCTAAGGGTACGGCTAGCAATGTCGACGCAGAAAGGGTCTGGCTCATTAGATTAACCCTTCAAAGTATTGAGCTCATCCACGCTGATACTGGATTTATTGCGGAACAGCAAAACCAGAATCGCGAGTCCGATAGCAGCTTCAGCAGCGGCCACGGTCAGGATAAAGAAAACAAAAATTTGGCCGTGCATGTCATTCAAATAGTGGGAAAAGGCCACGAAATTTGTATTCACTGCCAGCAACATCAGCTCAATCGCCATCAACAAAACAATCAGGTTGCGACGGTTAAGAAATATTCCAACGACCGAGAGTGCGAACAACATCGCCCCCAATGATAGAAAGTGTCCCAGGGTCAAGGTCATGCTTTTTGCTCCGTATCAACTGTCTCAACCACTGGCGCAGACTTCGTAGCGTCCATCTTAAGTACTGTCATGCGATCTACCGACTTGACACGCACCTGCTCACCTGGAGACACATATTTGCTGTCCTTGCGAGCGCGCAAGGTCAGTGCGATTGCCGCAATCATGGCGACCAAGAGTATGGCGGCAGCTACTTCAAGCTGAACAATGTATTGGGTGAAAAGCAACTTACCCAAAGCCTTTGCGTTACTTGGCTCAGCTGCAGTAGCAGCAGCCAAGGCGGCTGGGTCATCCACTACCCGGAACCCGCCCATCAATACAGCGGCCATTTCCAAAGCAATCACCACGCCCACAACGGCTGCAAGCGGGAAATGCTTCCAAAACCCAACACGCAGGTTCTCCACGTTGATGTCCATCATCATCACAACGAAAAGGAACAACACCATGACTGCGCCGACATACACCAACACTAGTGTGATGGACAGGAATTCAGCTTTCAACAGCATCCAAATCATGGCTGCCTGAAAGAAGGTCAACACCAAATACAGCGCCGCGTGCACTGGATTGCGTGCAGTGATCACTCGAAACGCTGCGAACAAGAGCACCGCAGCGAAGACGTAAAAAAGTCCGGTCGTAACATTCATGATTCAAGGGCTTTCTTGCGGCTATTCATCGGTACTTCGCATCTGCCTGCTTGTTTGCGGCAATCTCGGTTTCGTAGCGATCTCCCACCGCCAGGAGCATGTCCTTGGTGAAGTACAGGTCGCCGCGCTTTTCACCGTGGTACTCCAAAATGTGTGTTTCAACGATGGAGTCAACGGGGCAGCTTTCTTCACAGAAGCCGCAAAAAATGCACTTCGTCAGGTCGATGTCGTAACGTGTCGTCCTTCGTGAACCATCGTCCCGGACATCAGACTCGATAGTGATCGCCATCGCAGGACACAACGCTTCGCACAATTTGCAGGAGATGCAACGCTCTTCCCCATTTTCATAGCGCCGCAACGCATGCAGGCCACGGAAACGCGGTGAAAGAGGCGTCTTTTCTTCGGGAAATTGAACAGTGACTTTCTTGCGGAACAGGTAACGGCCCGTCAAAGCCATTCCCTTGAATAACTCCACCAGCAAAAAGCTGTAGAGAAAATCCTTGATGGAAAAGGCCGAAGCCGGGCGAGCCGTAGTTTGTGTAGACATTACTATGCCCCTCACTTCCAAATGTTCAGAGGCGTTTGCATCCACAAACCGACCACCAATAACCAAACCAACGTTACGGGAATGAATACCTTCCAACCCAAGCGCATGATCTGGTCATAACGGAAACGGGGGAAGGTAGCACGTACCCAAATGAACAAGCTGACAATAGCGAATGTCTTGAGTCCCAACCAGATCCAGCCGGGTATCCAATTTACCAACGCGTGGTCAAAGGGGGACAACCAACCGCCCAAAAACATAAGGGCTGCAAGAATAGAAATAAGCCACATATTGGCGTATTCAGCCAAGTAGAACATCGCGTAAGACATACCGGAATACTCGACCATGTGACCGGCAACGATCTCAGCTTCGCCTTCAACGACGTCAAACGGGTGGCGATTGGTTTCAGCAAGGCCGGAAATGATGTAAACCACAAAAATGGGGAGGAGTGGCAACCAATTCCAAGACAAGAAATTCAAGCCCGCGGCTGCGAACTGACCAGTCGCCTGTCCCGCCACGATATCTGAAAGATTCATGCTGGAGGACACCATGAGCACGATCACGAGGCAAAAGCCCATGGCAATTTCGTAGCTCACCATTTGTGCGGACGCGCGGAGCGCTCCTAGGAACGCATATTTGGAATTAGAAGCCCAGCCCGCGATCACGACGCCATAAACCTCCATGGAGGTGATGGCCATGACAAACAACAATCCCGCATTGATATTGGCTAGCGCCACATCAGGCCCGAAAGGAATCACGGCCCAAGCTGCCATGGCCGGCATGATAGTCAAAATCGGGCCCACAAAGAACAAACCTCTGTTCGCAGCTGTAGGCACCAAAATTTCTTTAGTCAATAGCTTCAACGCATCGGCGATAGGTTGCAAAAGACCCCATGGTCCTACACGGTTGGGCCCCACTCGCACTTGCATCCAACCCAGGAACTTCCGCTCCCAAAGGGTGAGATAGGCCACAGCACCCATGAGAGGGAGGACCACGATGACAATTTTCAAGAGCGTCCAAATGACCGGCCACAACACGGAAGCCCATACAGGCACACTGAACAAACCCAAGCCTGTGCTGTAAATAGTGTCAATCATGCTGCCACCTCATGTGCGGCACGCGCATCCGCTGTTAACTGCAAGGAACTCGAGCGACGTACCAAGCCATCCAATTGATAGATGCTGGCCACAACTGGACGCACTTCTGCCGGCGTCAAGTCAATAGCTCCACTCACGCTTAGGCCCAAACGGTCAGCGGCCACGCTGCCTGCTTGGATACCAACCGATTCCAAAGAGGCCAAAACCTCTTGACTCGAATCAAACTCCATGCCTTGAACCGACATGAGGTTGCCCAATACGCGTAGTACCTTCCAGGCGGGGCGAGTTTCACCCAAGGGCTTCACCACCGCATGGAAACTTTGGACACGACCCTCGGCATTCACGAATGAACCGGACGTTTCAGTAAATGGCGCGATCGGCAGAAGCACATCACTAAACGACAGGTTGCATTTAAAAGGACTGAGGGTCACTACCATCTCGGCCCCCATCAAGCCCTGCTTGGACGCAGCTCCGACAGCAGTGTCGAATTCAGGTTCAACATTCACGAGGATCGCCGCTTTCAGTGCGCCGGTCAGCATCTGACCTGCATGGAAACCATCACCTGTTGGCAACGCTCCCACCGCATATCCACCCACGGTGTTGGCTGCTTCTGTCAGGTATCCGATAGTGGCGCCAGTTTGAGCAGCAAGCCATGAGGCGATAGCGACCAAGCTGGAGGACTTCGCATGGTGGGCCGCCGCATTACCTAGCAAGATGGCCTTTCGCTCACCAGTGCTCAGGGATTTGGCCACTGACTTCGCAGCTTCGGTCGAGGTACCGGCCGCAGGTGCAGCAACACCATTCATCTCAGCCAATGCAACGGCAATATCGGCGAGGCTTTGAACCCACAGGGCAGATTCAACAACCTGGCTTGTAGACAAAGGCAGCGCCCAATCCGCTTGGGAATCGACGATGGCATGAACTTGTGCTCCAGCCTTGGTAGCCTGGCGAATGCGCTGTGCAAAAAGCGGATGGTCTTTACGCAGGTTCGAGCCGACAACCAGCACCCGCTGCAAAGTGGTCAAAGACCCGATCGACGTTCCCAAATAAGGGACCTTTTGCGTGCTGGAAAAATCTGCATTGCGAAGACGGAAGTCCACACTTTCAGATCCGAGTCCCTGAATAAGGGTCTTGGTGAGCGCCATTTCTTCCAGCGTGCTGTGAGGGCTTAGCAAGGCTCCGATACGGTTTGCACCGTGATTAGATTTGATTTGCTTCAAACCGTTGGCAACATACTCAAGTGCAGTTTGCCAATCCACCGCTTTCCACTCACCGCCCTGCTTGATCATTGGGGACGTCAAGCGGTCAGGGCCATTCAGCGCTTCATAAGAGAAGCGATCACGATCGGCAATCCAGCACTCGTTCACGGCTTCGTTCTCCAAAGGAACGACGCGCATGACTTGATTGTTTTTGACTTGAACAACCAAGTTAGCACCGGTTGAGTCGTGAGGGCTCACTGATTTACGACGTGACAGCTCCCAGGTACGAGCGCTGTACCGGAATGGCTTGCTCGTGAGAGCACCCACCGGGCAAATATCAATCATGTTGCCGGACAACTCAGAGTCCACGCTCTGGCCGATAAAAGTCTCAATCTCAGCATGTTCGCCACGATGGGACATGCCAAGTTCCATCACACCGGCAACCTCTTGCCCGAAACGGACACAGCGGGTGCAATGGATGCAACGGCTCATCTCTTCCATGGAAACGAGTGGCCCAACGTCTTTGTGGAACACGACGCGTTTCTCTTCCTCATAACGTGAGGAGGAACCGCCGTAACCCACTGCGAGATCCTGCAATTGGCATTCACCACCTTGGTCGCAAATCGGGCAGTCCAAAGGATGGTTGATCAACAGAAACTCCATGACGGACTTCTGCGCTTTGATGGCTTTTTCGCTTTTGGTACGAACGATCATGCCGTTGGTGACAGGTGTCGCGCAGGCCGGCATCGGCTTGGGCATCTTTTCGACATCCACCAAGCACATGCGGCAGTTCGCTGCAATACTCAGCTTTTTGTGATAACAAAAATGCGGGATATAGGTGCCGGCCTTATCAGCAGCATGCATCACCATGCTGCCTTCAGCAATTTCAACTTTTTTGCCGTCGAGTTCGATTTCAATCATCTTGTGGACTCGCTCAAACGTAGGCAGGGACCATGCAGGTCTTGTTTGCCACGTGGTACTCAAATTCGTGCCGGAAGTGTTTAATCATGGCGCGCACAGGCATAGCCGCCGCATCACCCAGAGCGCAAATTGTGCGTCCTTGAATATTTTCGGCAACGTTGTCCAACAGATCCATATCGCTTGGACGACCTTGTCCTCCCTCAATGCGATCCACCATACGGGACAACCAGCCCGTCCCTTCGCGGCATGGGGTGCACTGACCACAGGATTCATGCATGTAGAAATAGCTTAAGCGCTGCAGAGCCTTCACCATACAACGGCTGTCATCCATCACGATCACGGCACCGGACCCAAGCATCGACCCTGCCTTGGCAATCGAGTCGTAGTCCATCGTGCATTCCATGATGATGGAGGCCGGCAATACGGGCGATGAAGATCCGCCTGGAATGACTGCCTTCAACTGTCTGCCCGCGCGCACACCGCCCGCCAACTCGAGCAGCTTTGCAAAAGGTGTGCCCATCGGAACTTCGTAGTTGCCCGGACGCTCCACGTCTCCGCTCACAGAGTAGATCTTGGTGCCGCCATTGTTAGGCTTGCCGCACTCAAGATAGGCCTGACCACCGTTGCGGATGATCCAAGGCACAGCCGCAAAAGTCTCTGTGTTGTTGATCGTGGTCGGCTTGCCGTAGAGGCCAAAGCTTGCAGGAAATGGCGGCTTGAAACGTGGCTGACCTTTTTTGCCCTCTAGGGACTCCAACAACGCTGTTTCTTCACCGCAGATGTACGCACCGAATCCGTGTGCAGCATGCAATTGGAAATTAAAGCTGCTGCCCATGATGCTGTCGCCAAGGAAACCTGCAGCGCGGGCTTCTTCGAGTGCAGCCTCAAAACGATCGTAGGAAGCAAAAATTTCGCCGTGAATGTAGTTGTACCCAACCGAGATACCCATCGCATAGGCAGCGATGGCCATACCTTCGATGACAATATGTGGATTGAATTGCAAGATGTCGCGATCTTTGCAAGTGCCAGGCTCGCCTTCATCAGAATTGCAAACCAAATACTTCTGGCCTGGAAATTGACGTGGCATGAAGCTCCACTTCAACCCTGTCGGGAAGCCTGCGCCCCCGCGACCACGAAGGCCCGATTCTTTCACCGTGGCGATGACTTGATCTTGAGTCAGTCCTTCGCCACCGTCTTTGCCCAAAATCTTGCGCAAAGCTTGGTATCCGCCACGAGAGACGTAGTCTTGGAGGCCCCAGTTAGAACCATTCAAACCTGCATAGATTTGAGGCTCGATGTGGCGATCATGAAAACAAGTTTCAGCGCCGGATGCGCTGAATTTTGCGAGGATGCTGTCGGCACTCATGCTTGGCCTCCCGAGGCACGCAGTTCATCCACCAACTGATCAAGCCGGTCGTTCGTCATGAAGCTGCACATCGCGCGGTCATTCACCAACATCACCGGTGAGTCGGCGCAAGCGCCCAAACACTCACTCTGTTGGAGTGTAAAAAGGCCATCAGCAGTGGTTTCCCCCATGTGGATTCCGAGTTTGGACTCCAAATGATGGAGAGCCTTTTGACCGTCACGCAGCTGGCATGGCAGGTTGGTGCATACATTCAACTTGAACTTGCCAACCGGACGCTGGTTATACATGTTGTAGAACGTAGTGACCTCATGCACTGCCATGGGCGCCATGGACAAATGCTCAGCAATTACTTTTTCACTGTCGGTGCTTACGAAGCCCAGCTCTTGCTGAACAATCGCCAAGCAAGCCATGACCGCGGATTGCTTTTGCTCAGATGGGTACTTCGCAACTTCGCGATCAAAACGCGATTTCATTTCAGCGGAGATCATCGATCAATCTCTCCAAAAACAATATCCATGGTTCCAATAATGGAAACAGCATCGGCAATCATGTGACCCTTTGCCATCTCGTTCAAACTGGCCAAATGCACGAATCCCGGGGGTCGAATTTTCAAACGATAAGGTTTGTTAGCTCCATCACTGACGATGTAGATACCGAACTCTCCCTTCGGATGCTCCACTGCGGCATAAGCTTCACCTTCAGGCACTCGGAAACCTTCTGTGAACAACTTGAAGTGGTGAATCAGCTCTTCCATGCTCGACTTCATCGCTTCGCGGGAAGGGGGTGCCACTTTGTGGTTGTCCGTAATGACGGGACCAGGATTGGCTTTGAGCCAGTCCACGCACTGCTTGATAATGCGATTGGACTGCTTCATCTCTTCCATGCGAACGAGATAGCGGTCATAGACATCGCCAGTCTTCCCGACAGGAATATCGAACTCGACCTTGTCATATGCGTCATAGGGCTGCTTTTTGCGCAAATCCCAACCGATGCCAGATCCACGCAGCATAGGGCCTGAGAAACCCATATTCAACGCACGCTCAGGCGACACAATTCCGATATTGACCGTGCGCTGCTTCCAAATCCGGTTTTCGGTCAGCAGAGTGTGGTACTCCTCCAAACACGCCGGAAAGCGCTGTGCAAAGTCGTCGATAAAGTCCAGCAACGAACCCTTGCGATTGGCGTTCAGTTCCTCGATCCCCTTGGCATTCCGGACCTTGCTGGCCTTGAATTGGGGCATGGTATCCGGCAAGTCGCGGTAGACGCCACCTGGACGGAAATACGCAGCATGCATCCGGGCGCCACTGGCAGCCTCGTACATGTCGAAGAGATCTTCCCGCTCGCGGAAGGTGTAAATCAGAATCGTCGAGCTACCGCAATCGTTACCATGCGAGCCCAGCCACATCAAATGATTTAGCAGTCGGGTAATCTCCGAGTACATCACCCGGATGTACTGCGCACGAATCGGCACCTCGATTCCCAACAGCTTCTCGATAGCCAGGCAGGATGCATGCTCGTTACACATCATGGACACGTAGTCCAAACGATCCATGTACGGCAAGGATTGAATATATGTTTTGCTTTCGGCCAACTTTTCAGTCGCACGATGCAACAAACCAATGTGCGGATCCGCACGCTGGATCACCTCGCCATCCAACTCCAGGACGAGGCGCAACACTCCGTGAGCCGCAGGATGCTGCGGACCGAAATTCAGTGTGTAGTTTTTAATTTCAGCCATGCTGGTTCTGCTTACTGCAGGCCTCCGTAATTGTCTTCACGGATGATGCGTGGTGTGATTTCCCGCGCCTCAATCGTGACAGGCTGGTACACCACACGCGCTTGTTCCGCGTCATAGCGCATTTCGACATGCCCACTGAGCGGAAAATCCTTGCGGAACGGGTGACCGATGAAGCCGTAATCCGTCAGGATGCGGCGGAGGTCATCATGGCCTTCAAAAAGAATACCGAACAAGTCAAAAGCTTCGCGCTCAAACCAATTCGCAGAATTCCAAATCGAATTTACCGACGCAACAACCGGCATGTCATCGTTTGCGACCCACACTTTCAAGCGCAAGCGCTGATTCAAGCTGATGGACAACAAATGCGAGACGACAGCGAAACGAGCACCTTCGTACGCGCCATCTTTGTACTCTGAGTAGTCAACCCCACACAGGTCAATCAACTGCTCAAACTGGCAACCAGGCGCATCACGGAGAGACAGTGCAGCTTCCAAATAGTCTGCCGGGGCCACTTGCACAGTGACTTCGCCAAGCGCTATCGAAATTTGCTTTACCTTATCGCCCAGAGCCGCTTGAACTGCGGCCTGTGTTGCCTCAGGACTCACTGAATAAATAGTCATATCTCTCAGGCCCGTGCGATGGTTTCAGTGCGACGGATTTTGTGCTGCAGCTGCAAAATTCCGTATACCAAGGCTTCAGCGGTTGGAGGGCAGCCCGGCACGTAGACATCCACCGGAACGATGCGGTCGCATCCGCGCACCACCGAATAGCTGTAGTGGTAATAACCACCGCCATTGGCGCACGAACCCATGCTGATCACCCAACGTGGCTCCGACATCTGGTCGTAGACTTTGCGCAGCGCAGGGGCCATTTTGTTGCACAGTGTGCCCGCCACAATCATCAAATCTGACTGGCGAGGGCTTGCGCGAAACACTTCGGAACCAAAGCGACTGATGTCATAACGCGCTGCCGCAGCGTGCATCATTTCCACAGCGCAACAGGCCAATCCGAATGTCATCGGCCAGATGGAACCGGTCTTTGCCCAGTTCACTACGGAGTCGTAACTCGTCGTGACGAAGCCTTCTTTCAAAACGCCTTCAATCATTGCGTTACTCCCAGTCCAATGCGCCTTTTTTCCACATGTAGACGAATCCGATAGTCAAAATGACCACGAACTCGACACCGAGCAAGAACCCGAACAGACCGAGTTCCTTGAGGGCTACCGCCCATGGAAACAGAAACGCTGTTTCCAAGTCAAACAAAATAAAGAGAATGGCAACGAGGTAGTACCGGACGTCGAATTTCATCCGAGCGTCTTCAAACGCTTCAAAACCGCATTCATAGGGGGAGTTTTTGGCAGCATCAGGCTTGTTAGGCCCAAGGATGTATCCCAAGATCTGGGGCACAACGCCTACGCCGATACCAACCAAGATGAACAGCAAAACGGGGAGATATTGGTCGAGGTTCATCTTGAGATTCTGATCACCATAAATGCCTGCCACAGGGGTAGAACCTGCGCAAGCTGATTTCTTTCTGGTGCCGTCGGCGAGACTCGAACTCGCACAGCTTTCGCCACTACCCCCTCAAGATAGCGTGTCTACCAATTTCACCACGACGGCGGCTCTCAGCCGATGAATTTGCGTGAGGAGCCTTGCGGCATTTGCTCGTTCATCAGCCCTAGAGTTTACCCTGAAATTCTCTGCCTTGCAGGCAGATACAGGGATTTCAGCGGGGTTTATTTTGCAGGAATTTGCGCAGCACCCGATGCAGGGGCCGCTGGCACTGTTTCAACGACCGGCGCTGCGGGAATCGCTTCAAGCACGGAGCCGGAAGTCGATGGGCGGAGGTTGCCGAAGTAAGCTAACGCAAGGGTCGAAACAAAAAACACCGTGGCCAGAACTGCGGTTGTGCGGGAGAGGAAGTTGGCACTGCCACTTGCACCGAACAAGCTGCCGGATCCGCCGCTACCAAAAGCAGCACCCATATCAGCACCCTTGCCGTGCTGAACCAAAATCAGTCCGATCATCGCGATCGCCGACAGCAACTGGATGCTCAAAATAATAGTAATCACAACGTTCATAAATTTCTCCTTGATTCAAATTCAAAAAATAGTTCAGGCGGCGGCTGCAATCGTCAGAAAGTCCGGCGCTTTCAAAGAAGCTCCGCCTACCAAACCACCATCGATGTCTTTTTGCGCGAGCAGTTCGGCAGCATTCGATGCGTTCATGCTGCCACCGTACAAGATGTGCATGCGGTCTGCATGCGGTGTTGCAGCCATAAGCTGAGCCCGCAGCACTGCATGGACTTCTTGGGCTTGCGCGGGTGTGGCAGTTTTACCGGTGCCAATGGCCCAGACAGGCTCGTAAGCAACTACGATTTCGCTGATGCAATGCCCGTTGGTGTGAATCACCGCTGCCAACTGACGCTTGACGACCTCTTCCGTCTTGCCGGCTTCACGCTCAGCCAAGGTTTCACCCACACATACGATGGGGGTCACACCAGCGGCCAATGCCTTTTGGGTTTTCACCGCCACAGTAGCATCGGTTTCGCCGTGGTACTGACGCCGCTCAGAGTGACCCACGATCACATAGCGCACACCACATTCACGCAACATAGCCGCGGAGATTTCACCCGTGTAGGCACCGGAGTCATACGCGGACACATCCTGTGCACCCAAACCGATGTCCGAGTTTTGAACGAGCTGCGCCACTTGCGATAAGTACACCGCTGGCACGCAGATCGCCATCTGGCAGGACGCTCCCGCGAGGCCTGCGCGCAAGGCCTCTACAAGAGCCGCATTGGCAGCTGCGCTGCCGTTCATCTTCCAATTGCCCGCAATCAGTTTCTTTTTCATGCAGATTCCCAATTCAACACAAGTTTCCCGATATGGGTGTTGCTTTCCATCACACTGTGTGCGGCGGCAGCAGCCGTGCCACCATCGGCCCCGGATACAGCAAATTGTCGAAACACCACAGGACGCACCTCTTTGCGCGACAACAAGGGCCACACCTCTTGACGCAAGGCCTTGGCGATAGCAGCCTTGAATGCCACAGGGCGCGCGCGCAACGTAGAACCGGTGACCGTTAAGCGCTTACGCAATATGGCACCCGCATTGACCTCCGCTTGAACACCGCCCTGAACGGCAATCAACACCAATCGCCCATCGTCCGCCAAGCAGTTCACTTCTTTGCCGAGGTATGAACCCGCCACCATATCCAGGATCACATCGACGCCACGCCCTTGGGTCAAGCCCATGACCTGCTCCTCAAAATCGTCTGTCCGATAATTGATCGCATGGTCTGCGCCCAGAGCAATACAAGCCTGGCACTTTTCGTCCGTGCCCGCCGTGACGATCACAGCGGCACCACGTGACTTAGCGAGTTGGATAGCAGTCACTCCGATACCACTACTGCCCCCTTGGATTAACAAGGTTTCGCCGGCCTTCAATGCGCCGCGGTCGAACACATTCGACCAGACGGTAAAGAATGTTTCCGGCAGGCTGGCGGCCTCCACCAAGGTCCATCCATCGGGCACTGGCAGGCACTGCGCAATCGGTGCGACGCAGAACTCTGCATAGCCGCCGCCCGCCACGAGGGCGCACACTGGAGTCCCGATATCCAAACCGGCAAGCGCAAGCGCGGCACGATCTCCATCGACGATATGCCCAGCGACCTCCAAGCCCGGAATGTCCGAGGCACCGGCGGGCGCAGGGTACTTGCCCAGCCGCTGCAACACATCCGGACGATTGACGCCGCTGGCCGCCACACGAATCAGCAACTCCCCTGCCCCTGCAACAGGCGCAGGCCGATCCACCAGACGCAGAACGTCCGGCGCACCGGGA
>JAIXVK010000350.1 GCA_027483085.1 Comamonadaceae bacterium
ATGATCAGTGTGTTCAAGCTGCGCCGGTCCGAGCCTGCCATGGTGCGCCCTTTCCGTGCACCGCTGTACCCCTTCTTCCCGGCCTTTGCCTTGTTCGGCGCGCTGGTGTGCATGGCCACCATGATCTATTACAACCCGCTCATCTTCGGCTTGTTTGTGGGTTTCCTAGTGTTGGGCTATGTCTACTTTAAGATGACCGGACAACAGCGCGCCGACGCCACGTTGGCAGGCATGAGCGCACCGGTTGCCAAGTAACCGGTCCTGTTTGATTCCAGTTTTTTTGCGGATTCATTGACGTGCCAAGCCACCCTTACCAGCACACCGTCGCAAGCCATGTCTATGGTTTTCGGGACCTTAAAGACCTGATGGCCAAAGCCACGCCCCTGCGCTCCGGGGATCTGCTGGCCGGGGTGGCCGCGCACACCGCGCAGGAGCGGGCGGCTGCGCAGATGGCCTTGGCAGAGCTGCCCTTGCGCATCTTCTTGACCGAGGCCTTGGTGCCCTACGAATCAGACGAAGTTACCCGACTGATTCTGGATACCCACAGTGCGCGAGCGTTTGCGCCGGTGAGCCACCTCACGGTGGGGGATTTCCGCAACTGGCTGCTCAGTGATGCGGCAGACACGCAGGCCCTCACGGCACTGGCACCCGGCATCACGCCCGAAATGGCGGCGGCTGTGAGCAAGCTCATGCGTAACCAGGACTTGATTCTGGTAGCCAAAAAGTGCCGGGTGGTGACGGCGTTCCGCAATACCATCGGCCTGCCCAGCCGCATGGCGACGCGCCTACAGCCTAACCACCCCACCGACGACGCCACCGGCATCGCCGCCAGCTTGCTGGATGGTTTGCTCTACGGCAGCGGGGACGCCGTCATCGGCATCAACCCCGCCACCGACAACGTGGCGCAGGTGATGAAACTGGTGCACATGATGGGCGACGTGATTGCGCATTACGAGATACCAACCCAAAGCTGTGTGCTCACCCATGTGACCAACACCATCCAGGCGATTGAGCGCGGCGCGCCGGTGGATCTGGTGTTCCAGTCGATTGGTGGCACCGAGGCGACCAACAGCAGCTTCGGCCTGAACCTGGCCTTGCTGGCCGAGGCGCGGAGTGCAGCTCTTTCGCTGAACCGGGGCACGGTGGGCGACAACGTGATGTATTTCGAAACCGGGCAGGGCAGTGCCTTGTCAGCCAATGCAAACCATGGCATGGACCAGCAAACCTGCGAGGCGCGCGCCTATGCGGTGGCGCGTGCGTTCAAGCCGCTGTTGGTCAACACCGTGGTCGGTTTCATCGGTCCTGAGTACTTGTTTGACGGCAAGCAGATCATTCGCGCGGGGCTGGAAGACCACTTCTGCGCCAAGCTGCTGGGCCTGCCCATGGGCTGCGATGTTTGCTACACCAACCACGCCGAGGCTGACCAAAATGACATGGACGTATTGCTCACCCTGCTGGGGGCGGCAGGCTGCAACTTTGTGATGGGCATTCCGGGCTCGGACGACATCATGCTGAACTACCAGACCACCTCGTTCCACGATGCTCTGTACGCCCGTAAGGTGCTGGGCTTGAGGCCTGCACCTGAATTCGAGGCTTGGTTGCAGCG
Organism: Comamonadaceae bacterium; assembly: GCA_027483085.1. Taxonomy (GTDB): domain Bacteria; phylum Pseudomonadota; class Gammaproteobacteria; order Burkholderiales; family Burkholderiaceae_C; genus Allorhodoferax. Next base: position 1,607 of record JAIXVK010000350.1, read on the forward strand.
CATGAACATCTTTCAGGGGCAGGGCGCTGATTTGGTGTTGCCGCCCGGCCTGCCTGCTGCATTCGAGCAAGCCTTGTTGCCCTTGGCCTGAGGTGGTACATGTCTGATCCACAGTCACCCATCACCGCCAACCCATGGGCTGATTTGCGTCAATTCACTGATGCCCGCATTGCCTTGGGCCGCTCCGGCGTGAGCTTGCCCACGAGCGCGCATCTTGCGTTTCAATTGGCCCATGCCCAGGCGCGAGATGCCGTGCACCGCAGCTTGGACGGCCCAGCGTTGTCGGAGCAGCTCAGCGCTGCATGGCCGGGTCTGCCGGGCTCTGTGCTCCAACTGCACAGTGCGGCCACCGACCGCAACCACTACCTGCAGCGCCCCGATCTGGGGCGGCGGCTCGACATAGCGTCGCGCGATTCGTTGGCCCCTTCCGAGGGGACACTGGAGGAACGACCATTCGACGTGGCGTTTGTGATCGCAGACGGTCTTTCCGCTTTGGCTATCGAGCAAAACGCGGCACCGTTCTTGGCTGCTTTGCACCCGCACATGGCGGGCGAAGATTGGAAGGTCGCGCCTCTGTGTGTGGTGCGTCAAGCCCGCGTCGCCATCGGCGATGAAATCGGGCAAGCACTGGGTGCGAAGGCGGTGGTGGTGCTGATTGGGGAGCGTCCGGGGTTGAGTTCACCGGACAGCATGGGCCTGTACCTGACCTGGATGCCCCGAGTGGGGCTCACCGACGCGAGCCGCAATTGCATTTCCAATGTGCGGCCTGCCGGACTGAGGTATGCCGATGCAGCCTACAAGTTGCATTTTTTGCTAGCTGAGTCCCGCCAACGCCAGCTCTCCGGGGTGGACCTGAAAGACGAAACCGCGACCGCGGTCACTGCCCTGAACACGGGCCGTGGCAACTTCCTGCTGAAGTAAGCCGCGGCCTTTTGCGTCGGGTCAGGTGGGCAGGTAGCCCTCGACCGACAGGTAGCGCTCGCCGGTGTCGTAGTTAAAGCCCAACACGGTGCTGCCAGCAGGAATCTCGGGCAGCTTCTGGGCAATCGCGGCCAAAGTGGCACCGCTGGAGATGCCCACCAGCAAACCTTCTTCACGCGCGCTACGGCGGCCGTACTCGCGGGCAGTTTCGGCTTCGACTTGAATGACGCCATCCAGCAGCTCG
>JAIXVK010000394.1 GCA_027483085.1 Comamonadaceae bacterium
ACATGCGGCAGCAGCCGGATGGTGAGCAGCGGCCAGGTGCGCGACACCACATGCCCCGCAAACACCGCCCCCACCATCACTCCCGCGTCGAGGGAGCCCAAGAGTGCCAGCAGCGCCACTTTGCACAGCAGCGCCAGCATGACGGCGATTGCACCGAAAGCGCCCACGCGCGAGTCCTTCATGATCTCCAGCGCACGCTCGCGGTTCAGGCTGCCGCCCAGGCCATCGGCCACATCGGCCAGCCCGTCTTCATGAAATGCGCCGGTCATCACCACGCTCAGGGCAGTGCCCAGGGCAGCGGCTACCAAAGGGGCAAAAGGCCCCTGCGGCAGCAGTGCCAGCAAGCCCCAGGTCAGCAGTGCCACCACGCCGCCCACCAACCAGCCCACGCCGGGAAAGTGCCCCGCACTGGCCCGCAGCATGGCCGGGCTGAAGCCCACCCACTCAGCTAGGCGGCCGGTCACTGGAACGCGGCTAAAAAATTGCAGGGCTAGCAGGTAGTGGCGGATGAAGCTGCGCATAGCTGCCGCGCGCCGGGCTCAGCCCACCGCCACCGGAGCGTCTGACTTTTCAGACACACCGGCTGATGCAAAACTCGCCATGTCACGCAGAACCGTGCAGGCTGACTGCAGCAGTGGCCAAGCCAGTGCCGCGCCTGAGCCTTCACCCAAACGCAGCCCCAAGTCGAGCAAAGCGTGTACGCCCAAGTGCTGCAACATGAATTCATGGCCTCTCTCGCCGGAGCGATGCGCAAACACACAGCGCTGCAGCACCAAGGGCTGCAATGCGTGCGCCACCACAATGGCACTGGTGGCAATAAAGCCGTCCACCACAATCACCCGCCGCTCATGCGCGGCTTGCAACACTGCGCCCACCATGGTCGCAATCTCAAAGCCACCAAAAGCAGCCAACGCATCCAGCGGCGCCGTAGCCTCAGCGTGCAAGGCCAGCACCTCGCGCAACACCTCGGTTTTGCGCTGGACCGCAGGCGCATCCAAGCCAGTTCCGGCCCCGGTGCACACCGCTATGTCCAAGCCGCCCAGGCGCGAGAGCAACATGGACGCGGCGGATGTGTTGCCGATGCCCATTTCGCCCAACAAAAGCGCATTGCCGGGCAAGCCCTTCACCAGCGCCATGCCATGTAGCAAGGCCTGGTCCCGCTGGGTGGCGGTCATGGCAGGCTGCACGGATGAATCCGCGGTGCCCTGCTCTGCCCCCTGCGCCTTGCGCACCTGCAAGCCGGGCCGTGTAGCACCCGCGGGCAAGCCGTCCAGAAAGTCGTGTTTCACGCCACAGTCCACCACCGTCAAGGCAATACCGTTTTGTTTGGAAAGCACGCTCACCGCAGCTCCACCTGCCAGAAAGTTCTCCACCATCTGCCAGGTCACATCGCTCGGGTACGCCGAGATACCGCGGGTCGTGAGCCCATGGTCACCGGCAAACACCACCATCTGTGGCTGCTCCAGCACCGGTGCGGCGCTGCCCAAAATCTGACCGATCTTGAGCGCCACATCTTCCAGGCGCCCGAGTGAACCCAGCGGCTTGGTCTTGTTGTTGAGCGTGTCTTGCAGCGCTTGCGTCAATGCAGGATCGGCAATATCGGCCAAGGCAGTCCGCCCAAGAGCGAGGCCCCAAGCGGTATCAGTGTCGTAGTGAGTTTCGGTAGATTGGGCGTGCGAGCCCGATGCGGCGTGCGCCGGCGATGTATTCATGGCATTCCCCTGTGCTGAATCAAAGAAGCACAGCCCGGCCTTGCTGTGCATTAACAACATCAGGCCGGTCTTCTGACTCGGAATCACCTGACCCGACGCGCCTTCCCGGCCTTGGCGGCCAGTGGCATAGAGCGCGGGTCATCATCCTTACAGCGTTGGGCACGCGACGGATTTACACCGTCTTCCCGATTCTCCCCAAGCCGTGGCAAGGGGCACCTGAAGCGGTCGATGATAGCAGCGGCGCACCGCTGGAATAACCGCCAGCGACACCCGCCCAGAGCGCAGCTTCAGCGCCCGACCAGCCCGTCCAACACACCGGGCCCAAAGTGATTCGCGATGTAATCCGCTAGCCCGTCAAACACCTTGTCCAAGGTAGGCACCTCGCCCTGAAGACGCTCGCCAAATAAGGCTTGCAAGACGGCTGCGTCTTCCAGCATGCCATGTAGATACACGCCCATGACGTTGCCGGCCGTGTTGCACCAACCCAAGTCGTCCGGCAACACAGCGTGGGCCACATTGCCTGCAGCCGCCATGGCCACATGCTGCGCCGTTTGCCCGTGGTGAATCTCATACCCGGCGACAGGCACGCCAGCCAACGCAGCCCAAGGAGAGGATGTCCCGACGTCGCTGCCACCCACACCCACGCCGGAGGGGGCATGGCCGGGGGCCGATTTCTGCGCGTTTGGCAGCATGAGGCCCCCGGCCGTGCCCCCTTCGGCGTGCGCCTGCCACGACACGGAAAACCGCGTCGAAGTATGCCGAACCGTCTTGTCCTCCGCAAACACCGTCACCAGCGGCAACAGCCCCAACCCCGGCGCATTCCCATCAATCCCGTGCGGATCAATCAGCGCCTCGCCCAACATCTGCAAGCC
>JAIXVK010000656.1 GCA_027483085.1 Comamonadaceae bacterium
GCGCCGCAGGATGCCTTCACCCTCCTGAACTATGCCGACGCACTGGAACGGAACCAGCAAGCAGGCATGGCCGCACGCGTGCGCCGCCATGCCTGGCTGATCTTGCGGGCGCAGTTTCCAGCAGACACAGCGCGCACAGAGGCCGATACGTCCAGCGCCGAATGGCGCACGCTCTTGAGGCTTTCGCTCTTGAACCGGCCCGGTGATCCTGCACTGCAACAAGCCCGCGACTGGGCCCGCAGCCTCAAGGCACTACCCGCCGACGCTTCCGCCCCGGAGACGACCGAACTGATATTGGCCTGGGCCATCAGCACTGAACAATTTGTCAATGCGCGGACGTGGATGACCCGCCGCTTCCGTGAGCAGGCCCAAGCGCCCGTATGGGGGCGTGCCCAAGTGGCCCTGCAAACCGGAGACACCCGGGAGATGGACGACTTGCTGCAGACCCAACGCGAGGCCCTGCCGATTTACAACCGCTACGACATCGAACGCGCCATGGGTCTGCACGCAGAGGCGCTGACCACAGCATTCAATGGGCTCACGCGCAGCCCGGATGACGAGGCCTTGTACGACCGTTGGCGCCAGCACGCGCCCGCCCAGGCGGCCTATCTGGAGAGCACACTGAAGAGCGAAAACACAGGCAGCTTCAGCAACTTTTCGGTCGGGCAGCATGCCCAGTGGCCGGTGAAACAAGGGCTGGTTGCAACCCTGGGCTGGACCAGAGCCCGGCAAACCTCAGGCGATGCGGGACTGCAAACGCTGCTCACCGATACCGAGCAACTCAACAACCTGGGCCTCCAATGGGCCAGCCCCGGGCAAAACGGGGCGCTCACCCTGTTCCAGCGCCGGGAGCCGGGCACCATGAATGGGGCGCAACTCAGCCAGTCACTCCGTCTGCCGTATGGCCTTCAGTGGAGCACCCGTCTGGACATCGGCAATGCCAGCCAGGCGAGCCCCGCCCTGCAAATTGCAGGCGCAGAAGACAGCCTGAGCACCACCCTCGGTGTCCAGCTGGACAAACGCCTCAACCTGCAAGCCACCCCGGCCGTAAAGCGCTATTACAGCCAACTCGGTGACGGTCTCGGACGTGGTCAGTCTCTCGACCTCGAGGCCGGATACCGCCTGCGGGTGGACTATCCGGACTGGCGGCTCCGGGTCAACTTGCGCAGACAGGTCTTTGACCGCGAAGACGGGCTCAGTGCCGGATCGCTGCAGCGCTACCCGGAAGCGTTTCAGCAAGCCCTGAGTGCAGGCACGCTCAGCACCACCAACTATTTCTTGCCGGAAAGCAGCACCAGCTGGGGCCTGTGCCTTGGCATGGGCGAGAACTTGGGCGGACAGAGCTTGCAAAACGGATTCAGCCGCGGCTGGCGCCCTTTTGTCGATGCCTGTTTGAGCCATGACTCCCAAGCCGGCGAGGGCTACTCCTCGCAAGTCGGTCTGGCGGGCTCGGTGTTCGGGCGGGACTTGATGCGTATCGAACTCCAACACAGCGATGGCCTTGCCAGCAGCAACGGGCCGGGCAGAACCTTGACCTTGCGTTACCGCAATTACTTTTAACCACGAGCACCCTGATGAAACTCCACACTCTCTTGTGCACCGCTGCGCTGGCCCTGACCGGTTGCGCCACCTCCATCGAATCCAATACCGGCCGCGGCACGCTGGAAGCAGGCGCCTCCTGGGCGTTGCTCCCCTTGTCCAACAATACCGACACGCCGCAAGCGGCGCTGAGTGCAGAGTCCATGCTGGAACACCTCCTGCGTCGCCGTGGTGTGCCGGAGCTCAAAATTTACCCCGCAGCCCTGTCACGCGACAGCTTGTTTGAACCCTCGGAGCGGAAAGTCAGCGAAGAAGCCCAGAAGTGGGCACGCGACCAGGGCGTTCGCTACGCGGTGAGCGGCAGCGTTGAAGAGTGGCGCTACAAAGTCGGCCTCGACGGCGAGCCCGCTGTCGGCATTACCGTCAAAGTGACAGACCTGAGCTCAGGGCAAATCGTCTGGAGCACTACAGCAGCCAGCAGTGGATTGAGTCGGCAAGCCCTGTCAGGCGTGGCGCAGGCCGTCATGCGAGACGCCTTGACCAGCTTGCCACTGCCCGCCGTGGCACCTGCAAAGTAAGTCGCTTATGGGAGCACCCTCCTCGACCAGTTGGCTCAAAAAGCTCATCAGCCCGCATCGGCTGGCACCCGATCCGGTGCTGGCCCGTGACCAGTGGCTCGAAATATTTTTGATCCCCCTGATCGGCATTGCTGTGGGCTGGTGGATCAGCGCCGACGACCCGATGCTCGCGCAAAGCCACTTTCCCTGGCTCTGGTTTGCACCGGTCTTGATTGCGTTGCGCTACGGCGTTTCGCCGGGCTTGCTGAGTAGCATTCCGCTGATCATCAATTGGTTGATCGCAAATGCCATGGGGCGGGTTGAAGATGCCTTCGCCTTCCGCTTTTTCTTCGGTGCGGGTGTGCTGGTCATGGTCTGCGGCGAGTTCAGCGATGTGTGGCGTGATCGCAATGCCCGCATGGAAGAGACCTACCTGTATGTGACCGAGCGTCTTTCGCGGCTCACCAAGAGGCACCTGCTGCTCAACCTCTCCCACGATCGGCTTGAACAAGAGATGCTGATCCGCCCGGGCTCCCTGCGCGATGCCTTGGCCCGCCTGCGGGGCATGGCCATGCAACCCACTCCGCAGGATGACCCCATGCCGGCCGCCAACAGCTTGCTGCAGTTGCTGTCGCAATACGTCAATCTGGAATCCGCCACGCTGTATGCCATCAAGAATCCGGACACCGACCCGCAATTGGGCCCGGCTCTGGCAGTGATCGGGGACCCGCTACCGCTCCTGCCGGGAAATGTGCTGTTCCAGAAAGCACTGGAAACACGGGCACTGGTACACATCGCCGGCGAAGACATCAGCAGCTCTGACCCCGACAGCCCCTTGGTGGTGGCCCCGCTGGTGGCTGGCAACGACACCATATTGGGCGTGCTGGTCGTGACCCGTATCCCGTTTTTCTCACTGACTGTCGAGAACCTGCAAATGATGTCAGTGATCCTGGCCTATTACGCAGACAACATCCGGATCGGCCCCGATACCCACAAAGTCCAACAGGCGCTTCCGGGTATCCCTGCCTTGTTCGCAGAAGAGCTGGTGCGCATGAGCCGGCTGAATCACTCAGTAGGCCTGTCCAGCCATTTGGTGATCATGACGTTTGAAGGTGCACTGGGGGCCGAAATCACGGCCGAGTTTGTGCGCGTGAAGCGAGGACTGGATTTGTACTGGCAAACGCATATCCGTGGGCAGCCTGCAGTCGTGGTGCTGATGCCGTTTGCATCAGACTCTGCCAAGGAAGGTTTTATCCAGCGGATTGATGACTGGCTGCAACTGCGCTTTCATGGCGACATCCAAAGCCTGCAAGTCCGCCTGCACACCATCGACTTCGCCCTGGAAGACCCGGTGCAAGCCCTGACCACCCAGTTCGCCCCGTGAGAAAGCCCGCATGTTCACGCTGAAATGGGCCTGGGCGGCCA
>JAIXVK010000324.1 GCA_027483085.1 Comamonadaceae bacterium
GTAACCCCGTGCCATCAGGCGGAAAACACTCAGGCGGCGGGGTAAAAAACCGCAGTGTCCCCCGGCTGCCAGGGCGGAAAAACGGCCATGCAAACCTTGAAGAAATCCGACCCCTCAAACGAGGTCAGCCAGTGCACCAGGGCCTGCCAGTCTTGTGCCGCGAACCAGATGGGGTCGGTGTGGGCAAACTGCCGGACAAACGGGGCAATCGCCGCATCAGCCCAACCCCAGGCAGGCCCCTGCAAGAAGGGTTGCGCTTGCAAGAGGTGGTTAAGCGCTCTCAGAAAGGCGGCCCCCTCTGCGCGGTTGGCTTGCCCGTCAGGCAGGTCGTACCGGTTGGGGTATTTGTAGCGATCGAGATGCGGTTTGAACTCCACATCACACCGGTAAACCAGCGCCTTCGCTTCTGATTCCGCGTTGCCTGAGGTGGACAGCCAGCCCATGGGGTCGTGCTGTTGCAGTGCCCATTGCATGATGTCCAGGCTTTGTTCTATGACATGGCCATCGGGCAGCACCAAAACCGGAACGGTCCCTTTGGGCGATGCTTCCAACAGGGCTACCGGCTTGCTGCGCAACACGACTTCCCGCAATTGCACCTGCATTCCACTGGCCCCAATCGCCATGCGGGCGCGCATGGCATAGGGGCACCGGCGGAAGGAATACAGGATAGGGAGGCTCATGGCGCAAAAAGCAGGGTCTTTCAGGGCGATTCGGGCTTGGGCAGGGTCGCGCCTATGTGCACCTGTTGGCGCTGTTTGGCCAGCTCCCATTGGCGCTGCCGCTCACGAGCGCTGGCTTTTTGAGTATCGCTGGTGTGCGCATGGCAGCGTGGGCAGCTCACGCCCGCTTCAAAGAGTGGTGACTCGGTGGCACCTGCCTCCAAGGGGTGGCGGCAGGCACGGCACAGCCCTTGATTCCCCGGTTTCAGGCCATGGCCTACCGATACCCGTTCATCAAAGACAAAGCATTCGCCTTGCCACAGGCTTTCTTCGGGGGGGACCGTTTCGAGGTACTTGAGAATGCCGCCTTCGAGGTGGTAGACCTCGTCAAAGCCTTGCTCGCGCATATAGGCAGTCGACTTTTCGCAACGGATACCACCGGTACAGAACATGGCCACTTTGGGCTTTTTCCCTGATCCCGCCAACACCGGGGCTTGCGCGACCCATGCGGGCAACTCGGCAAAACTTTTGATGCGCGGGTCGATGGCACCGGCAAAAGTGCCGATTTCCACTTCGTAGTCGTTGCGGGTATCGACAACCACTACATCAGGGTCAGAAATCAGGGCGTTCCAGTCCTGCGGTTTGACGTAGGTTCCCGCCATTTTGGTGGGGCTGATGCCCGGCACTTGCATGGTCACGATCTCTTTTTTCAGGCGCACCTTCATGCGATAGAAGGGGGCTTTTTGCGAGAAAGATTCTTTGTGCTGCAAGTCCGCCAGCAAAGGGTCTGCACGCAAATACGCCAGTACCGCATGCACATCATCAGGCAAGCCGGCAATCGTGCTGTTGATGCCTTCTTCGGCCAGCAAGATCATGCCTTTGACCCGGCGACTTTCGCAAAATGCCAGCAGAGGGGCCTTGCGCTCGGCGTAGTCGGGCAGTTCAACAAACTTGTAAAAAGCAGCGGTCAGATATACAGGATTCGACATCCCCCGATTGTGCCTGCCCAGCCGCGCTTGTCGGCGGTTAGGCAGGCTGCGGCGGGGCCGGCATGGCGCCAACATGCGTAAAAAAGCCGCCGGATCGCGGGGCGATCGTGGCGGCTTGGTCGGGCTAGTGGCAGCCCCTCAGGGCGTGGCCGATCAGCTAAAGAAGCTCTTCAGGCGATCTGTCCAACTGTCACCTGTCGGCGAGTGCTTGCTGCCGCCTTTTTTGAACGACTCATCCAGCTCCTTGAGCAACTTGCGCTGGTGCTCGGTGAGCTTGACCGGTGTTTCCACCGTGATGTGGCAGTACAGGTCACCGGGGTAGCTGGAGCGCACGCCCTTGATGCCTTTGCCGCGCAGGCGGAACTGCTTACCGGTCTGGGTGCCTTCCGGAATGTCGATCGCCGCTTTGCCAGCCAGCGTAGGCACATCAATCTCGCCACCCAGTGCCGCAGTGATGAAGCTGATGGGTACCGAGCAATGGATGTCATCGCCATCGCGCTCAAAGATGTCGTGCTTCTTGAGGCGGATTTCGATATACAGGTCGCCGGGTGGGCCGCCATTGGTGCCGGGCTCGCCGTTACCTGCGCTGCGAATGCGCATGCCGCCGTCGATACCCGCCGGGATTTTGACTTCCAGGGTTTTCTGGCGCTTGATCTTGCCTTGGCCGCTACAGGCATTGCAGGGGTCAGGGATGACCTTGCCATTGCCGCGGCAGGTGGGGCAGGTCTGCTGGACGCTGAAAAAGCCTTGGCGCATCTGCACCGTACCCGCTCCATTACAGGTGCCGCAGGTTTTGACTTGAGTGCCGGGTTTGGCGCCGCTGCCTTTGCAGGTGTCGCAGTTGTCCCAGCTGGGGATGCGGATCTGCGCGTCTTTGCCGCGTGCCGCTTCTTCCAGGGTGACTTCCATCGCGTAGCTCAA
>JAIXVK010000483.1 GCA_027483085.1 Comamonadaceae bacterium
GGGCCAGGAGTGGGGTTATGACGAGATCAACATCAACTGCGGTTGCCCGTCCGAGCGGGTGCAGCGCGGTGCATTTGGCGCCTGCCTGATGAACGAAGCGCAGCTGGTGGCGGACTGCGTGAAGGCCATGGTCGATGCGGTGGATGTGCCGGTCACCGTAAAGCACCGCATAGGAATTGACAAGGAAGAGAGCTACGGCTTCGTCCGCGACTTTGTGGGCACCGTGGCAGATGCCGGTTGTAACGTGTTCATTGCCCACGCGCGCAACGCTTGGCTCAAGGGCCTGAGCCCCAAAGAGAACCGCGAAATACCGCCCCTGCGCTACGAGCTGGTGTACCAGCTCAAAAAAGACTTTCCGCACCTCACCATTGCCATCAACGGTGGCATTACCAAAACCGCCGAAGTGGCGGGCCATTTGGAGCACGTGGACGGCGTAATGCTGGGGCGCGAGGCGTACCACAACCCTTGGTGGCTGGCCGAATGGGACAGCGCGTTTTACGGCGCCCCCGAGCGGGACATCACCCGCGAGATGGTGGAAGCCCAGATGGTGGACTACATGGAGCGCGAGGCCGTGCAACACGGTACCCACTGGTACAGCATTGCGCGCCACATGCTTGGTTTGCGCCACGGCCTGCCCGGTGCCCGGCGCTGGCGGCAGGTGTGGACTGATCACCGCCTCAAGGCCTTGAGTGCTCGCGAGGTGATGGCCCTGGCCCATCTACCAGAGTCAAATCGGGCTCCAGCGTCTGTGTAGTCTGCGGGAGGTGCTACTAATTCAGTAGCGTCTCAGCGACTTCCATGGGTTGGGTACCGGCCAAGATGGACTTGGCCCGTGCCACTTCATCGTCGCTGCCGTGCACCATCAGCACGTATTTGTCGGCCTTGAGGGCGGTCTCGTACACGATGACTTGGTCCTTAGGAACACCCAGTTGGCTCAAGGCTGCGCCCACGGCCGACAGGCCGCCCACCAGCACCGCGCCTTCGAGCGCGCTGATGACCACCGACACAATCGGCCCTGCCATGGCGATCATGCCCAAGGGCGGCAGCATGAAGACGGCAGGTGCCATCAAAATGCCCCACATGCTGCCCCAGAATGCGCCGGTGCTGCCCCAGGCGCGGATCTTGTCGCCGGTGCTATAAAAGCCCACCGGGTGCTCTTCGCTGTGGTAGCCCTTGCCGATGAGCGAGAGTTTTCTCACATCAAAGCCGAACTTCTTGAGCGTTTGAATAGCGGTCTCTGCTTCCTCGTGGGAGTTGCATATGGACACCGAGGCGTTGGTATGGGCTTGCATGTGCTGCCCTCAGAAGGTCATGGTCATTTTGTCGACCACGCTGGTCACGCCGGGCGTGCTCCAAGCGGCTTCTTTGGCGGTGTCCCGCTCGGTCCAGTTGCTGACATTGCCGGTCAGGGTGAGGGTGCTGCCGTCAATGTCGATGTTGATCTTGCCGGCGTCCGTGTGGGCGCGGCGCACCAGCGCAGCTTCAATGTCGGCCTTGGCCGCGCTGAGCTTGGTGCCGGGCTGCAGGATGATCTGGTTGGAAACACCATTCACGCCCATCAGGTAGCGCACCGCCACCGCAGCGGCCAGCTTCTGGAACTGCCACTCGGTTTGACCTGTCAAGGTGATCCAGCCTTTTTCGACGGTCACGTTCACCTTGTTGCCCAGCGGGGTGGACATCCATTGCAGCGCGTTTTTGGCGGAGTTGGCAATGTCGCTGTCGTTGCGGATACCACTGGAGGCCAGCTTCACATCGATTTCAACGGCCAAGGCGCGCACGCCCACCACACGGCGCGCGGCTTTTTCGGCGTGGTATTTCTCCTGATAGGTCATCACATGGCCGGCCAGGGTGACGACGCCATCTTTGGCTTCCACGCCGATGTTCTCAGCGTGGACCGAGGGTTCCCAGTGGAGTTCAGCCAGCACGTCTTGTTGGAGTTGGAGATCGGTTTTCATGGGTTTCCTTGGGTGGTTGGAGGAGGGGGCAAGATCAAGGGGTTAGTAGTGGTAGCGCAGGCCGAGCTTGGTGGCGCTGATACGGTCGGTGCTGCCGCCGGGGAACTTCATGGTGTGCTCCTCGTACATCAGCACGCCGGACCATTGGGCTGCCAACTGCAGTTCCACGCCCAAGCCGTAGCTCCAGCCAAAATCACGTTCGCTGCCGGACTGCACGCCGGACGTGGGCGCGCTGCTGACATCGGTGCGGCCGTAGGTGGTGCCCACTTTGCCCAGCAGGTTCCAGGAGGGGTTGAGCGGCGCGCGGCCGATCAGGTTCAGGTTGATGCCATCCGCCGTGGTGCGGCCGCCGGCACGGTTGACCGAGCCGAAGTCGGTGTAACCCACCTCCAGACCCCAGTTGGGGCTGAACACATAGTTGCCCATGCTGACGCTGTAGGCGGTGGCCCGTTGGTCGTTGTCGAAAATGCCGAATCCGTTGCTGGGTTTGGAATAGTCGGATGAGCCGACACTGATGTCGATATAGCCCGGGCTGTAGGCGTTGCCGCGGGCGGGTGACATCTGGGCGGCGGCGGGCGCCATGGCGAAAGGCGCGGCAAGACACAAGGCCAGTCCTGCCAGTGTGGCGCCGCGTGAGCGCTGGATATGGCGGGTGCCGGTGATACGGGGTGTGTGCATAGTGAGCAGCCTTCAAAGAGTAAAGAACCGGATCACTCCGGGAGACAACCTCACTGTGGGCGACTTAAGCGCCGCCATCTGTGCGCAAGCGCGCCTAGGCGGCATGGATCCGCTAAATCGACACACCCGTGACAGGCGGCTGCCACCCGATGCGGCACCATGTAATTTGCAGCTGGCGTTTTTTATGCAAAATTGGCATGCAGCGCAGGCAGAATATGCGCGAGCAGCTATTAAAAAAGGAGCAAATTCCCATGGCCGATAACCCGCAGAAACCCGCGTTCGATGGCGACATGGCGGCGTACACCGCATTGGGCGGCGCGCTGTTCCGCGCATCTGCGCTCACGCGCGGCCCCTGGCACCCGCAACAGCAACACGCCGGCCCGCCGATCGCCTTGGTGAGCCATGCCTTGGAAGCCGCGGCCCAAGCGCATGGGCTGCACCATCTGGCCCGCTTGACCGCCAACCTGCTGCGCCCCGTGCCGATTGCCGATATCGAAGTGAGGGTGCAAGAAGACTATGTGGGTCGCAACGCCGGCCACTTCGCTGCGATCGCCCTGGCCGATGGCAAAGAGCTGATTCGCGCCACCGCGCTGTTTCAGCGCGAGGACGAGGTAGGCCTGCCCGATGGCCTGCCCGGTCACCCCTTGCCGCTGGCACCGAAGACGCCGGATGCGTCACCCGTGCAGCGTTTCCCGTTCGCGCACCATGAATGGGGCTACCCCGATCTGGTGGAAACGCGCATGGCCCAGGGCCGCATGTTTGCCGGACCGAGCGCGGTGTGGTTTCGCATGAGCCATCCGCTGGTGATGGGTCAAACGCCCAGCCCTTACCAGCGCGTGGCGGTGGCAGCAGACTCGGGCAACGGCATCAGCGCGATTCTGGATTTGTCCACCCATGTGTTTGTGAACTCCGACCTCACCATCAACCTGCTGCGCAAGCCGGTGGGTGAATGGGTGTGTTTGGACGCTCGCACCCATCTGTCCAGCCACGGAGGGGGGCTGGCGGAGTCGGCTCTGTACGACGAGCAGGGCCTGATCGGGCGGGCGACACAGAGCTTGTTTGTGAGGCGTCGCTAAGCGAGGGGTGTGTTGGTTTGCGGATGACTCGCGACGAATGATGCAAATGCGTCGGCTGGCATGGGCCTCGCAAAGAAAAAGCCCTGCGCCTCATCGCACCC
>JAIXVK010000012.1 GCA_027483085.1 Comamonadaceae bacterium
ATAGACGGGAGCCTTGTTCACCGATACGGTTTCCCAAGAAGGAATTTTTGACAGGAACCGCACAGAGGTCCAATCAACTGGAAGCCCATTGGTTCCCACCAGTCTTCCCGATTGAAACTTGAAAAGCTCACCTTGCGCTGAGTACCAGACCTCCACAGGCCCATCAGGGACTTGAAGCACATTGCCAAGTACCAGCAAGGTTGGCAGGTTTCCCTCCTGATGCACCAGCAGATAACGTAACGAGGGGTTTAACCGGGAAGCCAGCTTATCCAGCCGGGCCTTGGTCGATTCTTTCTTATGAAACAAATAGGCGGCTGTTTCAGTCTCGGGGCCTAGCAGCGAAGAACAGCCGCTTGCTAAGACTATGAGCCCCCCCAAAATGAGTCGAGCGATGAGATTCAATGGAGGGTGCCCCAATAAAAAAGGCGCCCGCAGGCGCCTCGGAGAACAGAAACTGATCAGCGTGTGCCGGCAGTTGTTCCTTGCGTAGTTCCGGAAGTAGATTTGTTCGATTCAGTTACAGCCACCGTTGCAACGCCAACAGCAATCGCAATCAAAGCAGGAGATGCTGCAACAGCAGCAACACCACCAGCAGCGGCAGCACCAGTAGTTGCCGCTGCACCTGTAGTCGCAGCAGTACCAGTAGTGGCCGTGGTAGCAGCGGGAGCAGCTTGAGCGAATACCGACTGAGAAGCAAAGGACGCCAAAACGGCTACTGCGGCCAACAATTTAGAAACTTTCATAGCAAACCCCTTTTAAAAAATCTATGAATCAGACCAAGCTAGGCCAACGTACAGCCGCCCCAGACTCCCTGATATTACTACACTCAAGCCTTCAATTCATTCCGAAAGAACGTCGAACTGCGTGTCGCAAACGCAACAGTTTCTCTGCCGACTCAGGGTCGGCGGCTGCGTTTTTAATTGCATGGCGCATGAATACAAAAAGTAACAATACAACAAAAGATGCCAGAGTGGCCAAAGTTGCAATCAGTGCTTTTTTGGGTTTGCTTTTTCTTTCTGGAGGAACTGCTGCGTCTACCACCTGAATTAGCGCCCCTTCACGGGCTTCGTCGACCCGGGCCAGTTCGTATTGTTTGGAAAACAACTCAAAAAGAGTTTCGTAGTATTTGACGTCCCGAACTCGTCCTACATAGCCCGCGTTATCACCCTCAACTGGGGATGGCTTCTCCAATTTCGCAAACTGTGTTCTAAGTGCAGAAAGCTCCGTCATCGCTTGCTTAAAGTCAGGTGCAGACTCTGTCAAGTAGCCCCGCATACTAGCCACTTTTACTTCTTGGGCCGCTATTTGTGCCTGCACTTGCGCCACAGCACTGATCGCTGCAGCAGGGCTGGACTTTAGAGCGGAGCTATTGACGCCCGAACTACGGAGTGCCGCCTCAGCAGTCGACAATTTTTGCTTGGTCGCTTCGAGCTGGGTTTCAAAGAAGACTCTGCGCTGCTGCGCCTCGGTAATCGCCAAACGGGCAAGTAAAGTTCGAAGCTCTTCGACATAAGCATTCGCAATATCCGCAGCAAGCTTGGGTGAACTGCTGTCGACAGAAACAACGATCAGGCCGTCTTTACCTGACGTGATTTTGCTCACTCCATCCAATTGCGCTCGGGCATCAGTTAATGATTTGAGCTCAAATTGTTCAAGCAAAGCAAACCTCCCAATCAGCGCGTTGGCCACCGCGTCGCTCTTCAGCAGCGAGACGTATTGATCATTCGGACTCTTGATGCCTGCGGCTGCACCAGCCACACCGCCTAAGGCACCAAGGCTTTGCAACATCATCGCTGCACTTCCCTGCTGCTGCTGCGGAGGCATGAATACGGTGCTTGCAGTGTACGTTGGCGCCAGTGTGAATGAAATAGCAAGCGCTGAGAGGCCCAAAGCAATCGGTGCCAAGATCAATAAGCGCAGGTTTTCAGCGACTACTTGCAGCAGATCCAAAAGACTGATTTCATCGTTTTCAACCGTATCTGTAATGGATTCGTGATTCATGGAATTCATCAGTTCCGCAGAGTTTTGATAGCAGCGGCACCGATACCCAAATTGGCAAAAATCTGGGTTAAATCTTTCAGTGACCGAACAGTAAATGCATACACAGATTCTCGATCCAGCTTCGCAGGCACCACCAGAGTGTCACCAGGCATCACTGCTAGCGACTCAAATCCGCTTCCGAATATCCGATTGCTATCCCGCTTGGACACTACACTGCCATCCGCCCTCAACACGAAAGCACCGCTGGACTCAGCATCTTCAGTGGTCCCCGCGGCTCGCACCACATCGCCCACAGTCTTTCCTGGCTTATAAATCATCGCATTTTCGTTATAGACAGCACCGAAGGCCGAGATAAATCCAGGCATCGACGGCACCAGCACACGATCTCCATCCTCTAAGGGAAGGTTGGGTAACCCTGCCAAACTCTGGGCCGCGGTATCGAGCTCTAGCGCCAAACGGCCATTGCTCTTGAGCGCTTTCAGGCGGTCAATTTGCGATTTCAGTTGCGCTTGTTGTTGTTGGGCGACCAAAGCCAAGGTAGCAGCGTCTTGTCCATTGGCGGCGGGACTGGTCTGTACCTTGCTTTGAAGCTCGCCCTCTAAGCGCCGAACCAACGAACTTAGATTTTCTTGCTGCCGCAGGCGGACCGACTCACGGCTGAACTCAGTGCCAAATAAATAGGCCTGTGGGGTCAAACCGCCGACGCGCTTGATGAGCTGCGGCAAGGTCTCGCCGGGAAGAGCCTCGTACACGCCAGGAGCTGCTACTTCCCCCTCCAAGCGAACCAACCTCGTCTGTTTTTCCTGAGGCAGCGCCATGTCTTTTTGACTGACGATGGTCAGCACATCTCCCGGTTGTAATACTAGATTGTGCTGAGGGTCACGCCCCACGACTGCCTTGGCCAAGTTGAACGGAACTAACGTGACACTCAGATCAGTGCGAGACAAACGTTCAATGACCGCGTAGTCCCAGTTGATTTGTTCATTTTTATTTCTCACCCGTTCGTCGAAACCGCGCTTTTCCTCCCGACTACCAGCACCTTTCGTATCGGTGTCACTTGGAATGCGGGTCAAGCCATTCATACGACGGTAGTACTCTTGCGTGATGAGCGCATCCCGATCTGGGATCAAATCTGAAACACGCATTCCGTCAAACCAGCTGTATCGAAGAGGCTCAGCGACTACTCCCTGAAGAGTTACCGCATTGGAAAACGCGCCGCTCACTGGCAACAGTGTCAAGATGTCGCCGGGTACCAAGGCTTGCGCCAGCCCTTTGGCATCCAGAGCAATATCGACCACTTGCCGCGGTGGTGTTTTGTCCGCGAAGACACGTTCAAGCAATGCTTTGCGGAAATTTGCGACCGGAGAAGCACCACCGCCCAAGGCCAACACATCGCCGATAGTGGTCGTCGCATCTTTGAGTTCATAAACCGCTTTTTGGTCATACGCACCCGCGATGGCAACACGACGCGTCGCTGGCGGAATAAAGACGACGTCGCCGGGCAACACAGGCATATCTGCTGCTTTATCGCCTTTGGCGATGAAGTCGTACAAATCAAGCTTAGTCACCACTCGACCTGCGCGACGTAACTCAATGCTTCGCATTGACCCATTTGCACTGGGGCCACCGCTAGCAAACAGAACGTTCACCAAGGTGCTGAGGCTGGACACGGAATAGGTCCCAGGGCGACGCGCTTGGCCCACCACATAGACTTGGACGCTACGCAACTTCCCCAACGTGGCACTCAGACCGAAGTTCGTAAACACCTTGCTGAGGTGCCCTTTCAGGGCGGGTTCAAGATTGGCACTGGTCACGCCGGCCAACGAAAGCGACCCGACCTTCGGAATGAAAATTCTGCCTTCTCGGTCCAACACGAACGAGGCGGACTCGTCTATCGCGCCCCAAATTTGTACCTGCACTTCGTCACCCGGGCCAAGCACATAGTTTGCCGGTGCTGCGAGGCCTGCATCGGGTGCATAGCTCTGAGGAAACTCAAAAAGCTGACTTCCGAATATCGGAAGCAAAGTCCCTGTCGACTCTTGGGCAAACTTCTGAAATTGGCTCGGTGGCTCTTCTTTCCATGCCGCACCACCCGTTTCAGGCAACGTCAACGCAGGCTCACTGGCGACGGGCGGTTCATTGGACCTAGCCTGCCTGCTGGGCAAAGCAACGCCCCTGGCTTGATTGGGGACGCTTGAGACACCATTGGCATTAGATGGCAAGTTGCGAACGGGCGCTTCTGCGCCAACCTGGCCTGCATTAGAAAAAGTGCTGGGATTGCCGAACTGGGCGTTGGCTACAGAAGCACAGCCCAACACACCCAAGGCTAGTGTGATTCTGGATAAAAAATACGAAAACTTCATAGAAAGCACACCTAACCAGAAATAAAACTTCGACTAAGAATATCTATTAGCCCGAAAGGGCCCGGGCCCACGAGATCAACCAGGCAACAGCGCCGGAGAGACCTAACGAGAAACGTTGAACCAAGTTCATCAATCCGGCATCAGCTCTAGAACGACACTAGTAGCCCGCCGGTTTTACGCCGTGCCGATGACAGCGCATCTGGATCTGTTATCGCTCGTCCGCGTTACCAAGCCCAAACTCCCGTAGTCTACCCTGCTCGGGAAGGACGATCCCCCAAACCACCAGCCTATCGCATCCTCACAAATAGACTCTGCGTAGCCCGCCCGATCAATCCCTGCTCGTCATATAGAGACGACTCCGCCAGCTCCCCCGCCGTGGCTGGATAAATGCGTGCGTGCATCCAGGCACACCCACTCACCCACCGGTTTGCGCAGCAGGTTAATGGTGAGGTCGGAGTTCACAAGCACATGGGTGGACAAATCCAGAATCGCGCTGATGCCGTTGCCCGAGTCGGCCGCCAGCGCCACACTCTGGTAAGGGCTGGGCGTTTGACCCATCACCAGCGGATGGCTCATGCGAAACCACACCGCACTCGGGCCGGCAAACATGCGGCCCTGGGCC
>JAIXVK010000267.1 GCA_027483085.1 Comamonadaceae bacterium
AAGGCGCTCGGCCAGCGCGTTCAAGGCCTTGTCGCTGGCTTCATTCACGGGGCGTTGCCAATCATGCCCCCAGATCGGGCCCTGGTTCACCCAGGTATCGGCAAGGCGGCTGGGCACCAAGCCTGCCAGCTCATTGGCCACCCGTTTGCGCGAGCTGCTTTTGGCCTGCGAGAGGTGTTGTGCCAAGTCCACAGTGGGCGCCAGGTTGAGGCGGATCGGCGTGCCCTCGGCCCAGTAACTGGAGATTTGCAGCACCCCAGGACCGGACAGGCCGCGGTGGGTGAAGAGCAAATCTTCGCGGAACGACATACTGCTTTTCTTGCTGCCGGTTGCAATGTCGACCGGTAGCGACAAGCCTGACAGCTCGGCGAACGGGGCCCACGAGGTTTCGTCGAAAGTGAGCGGGACCAGCGCCGGGCGCGGGGTGATCAGCGGCAGGTTGAACTGTTTGGCGACCCGGTAGCCGAAATCGGTCGCGCCGATCTTGGGGATCGACAAGCCGCCGGTGGCAATCACCAGCGCTGCGCAGTGGATGGTGCCGCGGTCACTATCAATTTCATAGCTGCTCGCGCAGTTTCCATGAGGGATAGAGGCTAAATAGCGTATGTTTTTGACGCTGCAGGGTTGCCAGCGCTCTACACCACCTGCGGCGCACTCGGCCAGTAGCATGGCAATCAGGTCTTCGGCAGAGCGGTCGCAAAAGAGCTGACCTTTGTGCTTCTCATGGAAGGCGATGCCGTGTTTTTTGACGAGCGCCACAAAGTCCGCGGGGGTGTAGCGCGAAAGGGCGGATTTGGCGAAGCGCGGGTTCTCGCTGATGAAGTTGGCCGCACTCACGTCCATGTTCGTGAAGTTGCTGCGCCCGCCCCCGGAGATGCGAATTTTCTCGGCCACTTTCTCGCTGTGGTCGAGCACCAGCACCTTCAGCCCGAGCTGACCCGCCACACCGGCGCAAAACAAACCGGCAGCCCCGGCACCCACAATCACCACGTCAAAACTATGCATAGGCGCGCAGTGTAGGCGACGGCAAGGGTCTATGGGGGGCCGGAGATACGACCTTTGCGCTAGGCGTGCTGCGACTTGCGATCTGCCAGATGGATGGCCTTTTGGGTCAGTCGGTCGACCTCGGTGCTGATGCCCGAAAGCACATTGGCGACCACCGCAAACTCACGCCCTTTGTCACCGGCACGCGCTGCAATGACTTGGGCATTGAAACTCACGATCTTGGCTTCCCGGGCGATGGTGTGGATGTCTGACACGATCCCGCTGAGCTCTTTGAACAGGTTGTCCGACTGGGCCTGGGCAATGGAGTCAAAGGTGCTGGTGGCTTTGTTGAGCGCATTCAGCACCGTGTCGTTGTCGGCCACCATGTCGGCCAAGAGGGCATGCGCATCGCCCTTGCGGCTGATGGTGTCGAGGGTGCGGCGCATCCGGTCGATAAAGGTTTCTATCGTGACTCCGATGCCTTGCGGACCCTCGTACACCGCGCGCAACTGGCGAGCACTGAGCGGCTCGTAGTGGGTGAGGGTGGCCAGCAGTTTGGCCTCGCTGTCACAAAACAGCTGAAATGTTTTTTGGGCGGCTTGCAGTTGGGTGGTGTCGCCGTGCGATGCCAGCAGGGCTTGCATGATGACCCGCTGTGACAGCATGCGCTGGCGGGCTGCCAGGTTGAGGTCCGACAAAGGCGCATTGGCACCCGGGGCGGGGGCAACGGCAGGAGCAAGCGTGGTTGCGGGGTGCGACATGGGCAACTGGTGCGTGGTGAGGGTGCCCACAACGCCGCAAGTTGCGTGCCGGTTTCAGTGGGCGCGTTGGGCGCCGGCAGAGGAGCCGGTGTCTGCTTGTGCAGCAGCCAACAAGCCGCTCATCACATCGCCCACCACGATCACGCTCGGGCTGGCCAAATGTTCGCGAACGATGGTGTCCTGCAGCTCGCCCAATGTGCAAACTGCGTGGCGCTGGTGCGGCAGGCTGGCGTTTTGAATGACGGCTACTGGCGTGCTGGCTGCCAAGCCTTGTAGCAGTCCGGCTTGGATATCAGCAGCGCCGCTCACGCCCATGTAGATCACCAGTGTCAGTTTGGCCTGGCGGGCGGCTGTGGCCAGTGCAGGCCAGTCAGTGCCGCTGTCGCCGGGTTTGGCGTGGCCGGTGACAAACACCACGCCATGCGCATGTTCGCGGTGGGTGAGGGGCACATTGAGGGAGGTCATAGCCGCCAGTCCAGCGGTCACGCCATTGACCACCGACACGCGGATGCCGGCTTCTTCAAGGTGTTCCACCTCTTCGCCGCCACGGCCAAAGATGAAGGGGTCGCCGCCCTTGAGTCGCACCACGTTTTCGCCCTCAAGGGCTGCGGTGATCATCAGGCGTTCGATGAATGACTGGGGGGTCGACTTGCAGCCGCCGCGCTTGCCTACATGGACGATGCGGGCCGCCGGGTTGGCATGGGCCACGATGGCGTCGTTCACCAAATCATCCACCAGCAGCACGGTGGCTTGCTGAATGGCTTTCAAGGCCTTGAGGGTGAGCAACTCCGGGTCGCCGGGGCCGGCGCCCACGAGCGTGACATGGCCTGCGGCCGGCGTGTTCAGGGTGTTTGTCATAGTGCTTGGTGCAACTGCAAGATGTGCGCCACTTGCTCTGCAATCGGTGCAGGAACCGGGCTTTCTCCGTTCAATACCGATTGTATGTAGGCCGCGGTGCTGGCCGCATCGATCGCGGTGGGCAGCTCCGGCAGCGCAGTCAACGAGCCAGCCTGGTAGGCCTGCAGGTCGGTCGCCTTGCCGGCCACGAAGGCTTGCATCTTGGGGGTGCGGCGGGCGTCGGCCACAGCTTCGCCCTCGGTGCCGCGGATCAGCAGGGCGTTGGCTTGCACCAAGGCGAAGGTGTCCGCCATGGACACCGCATATTCGGGGTGGGTGTAGCTGCTCACCAGCAGGGCGGGGCCGTCCACCGGGTTCATGAGTTTGACGAGGCTGTGTGCGGGGTTGCGCAGGTTCACCACGCGGCGCACATCGAGCAGGCGCTGCAGGCCGGGCAGTAGGGTGCCGGTAGGCACAAACGCCACGCTGCCGGTTGCTATCTTTTCAGGAGCTGCTTGCGCATATACGTCGAGGGCTGCAAGCACTTCAGACACAAAAACCCGCTTGTCTTCGGTAGCGGTGCCGTGGATCAGCACCGGCAGGCCCTCGCGCGCTAGCAGCAGCGCCAGGAGCGGCGTCAACAGCGGCAGCTTGCGCGCACCGTTGTAACTGGGAATGACCACCGCCGGCACATCGCTGGCGGGCAGCAGGACCATGCGGCTGCGCACGGCGTCCAGGAAACCGGCCATTTCTTCCGCGGTTTCGCCCTTGATGCGCATGGCCAGGCAAAAGGCGCCCACCTCCAGGTCGGTGACCGTGCCGTCGAGCACTTGGCCCAGCAGGTCGGCCGCCTGCGTGCGGTTGAGCGCACGCGCGCCGTCTTTGCCGCG
>JAIXVK010000222.1 GCA_027483085.1 Comamonadaceae bacterium
AGTCAGAGAGGTTGGCCACATAGTGCGTCAGTTGCCCTGAAGCGCTCTTGACGGCGGTGATGGTGCTCCAGGCGGGGAAGGTTTCGCCGTTGCTCCGCTTGTCCCACACTTCGCCTTGCCAGCTACCGTGGGCTTTGATGGTTTCGTCCATCGTGTCGTAAAAGTCTTGTCGCTGCAGGTTGGAGCCCAGCAAATCGCGGGGTGTTTTGCCGACTGCGTATTCCGGGGTGTAGCCCGTCACTCGCTCAAAAGCACGGTTGACTTGCAGGATTCGCCATTGGGCATCGCACACAAACATCACATCGTTGGACTCAAAGGCGGTGGCGGCAATCCGCAGGGCATCCTTTGACTGCATCAGCTCGCTTTCGCGCTGCTGCAGGGTGTCCAGCATGTTGTTGAACTCACGCGCCAGGCTCGCAGCCTCATCGGTCCCCTGCATGCTCACCCGCTGGCTGGTATCGCCGGTGCGCACTGCCTCGGCGACCCGGCTGATCGCACTCAGGCGGCGGGTGAAATAGCGGCCGGTGACCGACGCAAAAAACACAATCATCAAGGCGCCACTGAACAAATAAATCAGACCGCTTTTCAGCAGCTCTTTGATGCGTGTGTCGAGTTGGGTCCGCCCAATCCCGATTCGCACCCAGCCCAGATGCTCCTGGTCCAGCATGACGGGGCTGGCCAGATCCAGGAGCGAGCTGGCATTTTGAATAATCGTGGTCTCGGCACTGGCGCTTGCCGGGAGATCGGGCATAAATTTGCCTAGAAACGCGGGGTCTGAGTGCGCCAGCACTTGGCCTTGCCGGTCCAGCAAAATCACAAAGCGCACATCCGGGTAGCCCGCTGAGTTGGTGGCGATCTCCTGGAGTCCGGCCACATCGCGTGAGGCAACCCAGACACTTGAGGACAGCGCAATACTTTCCGCCAAAGCGATGGCTTGCTCAGTTTGTTGGTTTTTGAGGTCGGCGTGCTGTCTGGCTGCCCACTGCCACACCAGCATGGCCATCATCAGGCTGACGACGATCCCCATACCTGCCATGAGTTGACGCCGCAGACTGCCCAGCAGCAGTCTGCGTAACGAGAAATGGCGGCTCATCAGGGCGTTGGCAGCATCACGGGCCGCACGGTTGTCTCGAACTCTTGCAGGTATTGGCGAACCACTTCGTAGCTCCGATCATCGGCTGCGGCAAACACCGCAGTTTCCAGGGACTGCAAGATCTGCTTGCCTTCCGGGGACTGGTTCAAACCCAGCAACAGTGCCTGCACCTCTTTGGCCAGCTTTTCAGGTACACGCGCATGCACCATGACCGAGTTGTTGATCAGGTGCGGTGTTTCCCATATTTGTTGCAGCTGGGCCGCTTCTTCCGGATGGTCTTTTTGAAAGACTCGCCAGGGCGGTGGCCAGGTGGCTGCGGCCGCTGAGGTGCCCATGTAGGTGTTCAAAATCGCAGACTCTTGGGAGCCGACGTATTGGTTCTCTATATCTTGCATCACACGTAAGCCCTGGCTGTGCAAAAACGCCTGGGGCATGATCGCTGCCGCCAAAGCGGTAGGGGAGGGGTAGCTCACGGCCTTGCCTTTCAGGTCCTCAGGCTTGCGGATGCCCGAGTCTTTGCGAACGATGAAGATCCCTTTGAAGTCCTTAGGGTCGCCCGCCATAGCGATCACCCGGTACCCCGATTGCTGCGCCAGTAGAGTTTGCAAGGGGTTGGGTAGCAAGAAGGCGGGCCCAGCGTTGCGTATCTTTGCCTCATACGCGGCGTAGTCGCGCGATGCCTCCACCTCCATACGCACCCCGGGGATCCGGGCGTTGAGGTAGTTGATCAGGGGCCGATAAATTTCGGTCAGCTTGTGGGGGTTGTACAGGGGGTGCACTGCCAAGCGGTAGACCGGCGCGCTGTCGGCAGGTGGTGTGTCAACGTAGGTTAGGGGGCGCTCGGTATCCGCAGGGGAGCACCCCATTAGCCCGCCCAAAACGGTGAACATAAAGACTAGCCAAACGGAAACCCTGCGCATGAAGACTCCTTGGACCAAGCCCTAATTTAGCATTGCCCTCGCGGAAATGCCTAGAAATCAACAGTTTGGGTCTTCAGGGCACGATGGTGGTGAACAGGTAGGTTGCCAGTAGCACCAGGTGCACAGTGCCTTGCAGTACCGTGGTGCGGCCGGTGCTCAAGGAGAGGCTGGTCACAAACAGGGACAAAAGCAGCAGCACCACCGACTTCAGATCAAGCCCCAGCGTGAGCGTCCAGCCCGTGGCCAAAGAAACAATGGCAACGGCCGGAATCGTCAGCCCGATGCTCGCCAGTGCCGAGCCCAGTGCCAGGTTCAAACTGGTTTGCAGGCGGTTAGCTTGGGCTGCGCGGTAGGCCGCCAGCCCTTCAGGGAGCAGCACTACCATGGCAATGATGATGCCCACCACTGCCTTGGGCGCACCAGCGTGGGCCACTGCCGCCTCAATGGTGGGCGCCAGGCCCTTGGCAAGCAGCACCACGGCGACCAGGCCCACGATCAGCAACAAACTGCTGGCCGCCGCTATCCGGCCCGAGGGCGGGGGGGCATGGCTGTCAGAGTCCGCTTGGGCCGGCAAAAAATAATCGCGGTGGCGCACGGTTTGCACCAG
>JAIXVK010000356.1 GCA_027483085.1 Comamonadaceae bacterium
CAGGGCGGGCATGCGGTCAGCAGATACGCTCTTGACGGCAGGAAAATTGGTCATCAGCAGACTCCAAAAGTAATACGTTCTTGTTTGAGAAACCGGCGGTATGCCGATGAGGCTTTGTCTGCCGCGGTGTGCACTTCGGCACGCACATCCAGGGGCAGGCATTGGGGGGTTTGCGACTCCAGCACCGGTTTGTCTTGCATGAAGATGGTGTGCTGGAAGTCTTGTAGCTTGGCATCCGGCGACTCAAAGTCGGCCATCGCCAACCTGAACCAGACCCTGCTACTGGTGGGGGTGAGGGGGCTGATAAACAAGGCAATCGACTCCCTGAAGCCCTGCAACGCCACACTGGCGGCGTCCGGTACTTTGATGAGGTTTGCCGTGTAGGGGGCCACCACCTCATAGGTGTACTCGACCTGTGCAGGGGCGGTGGAGTGCACATTGCTTTGGGGCTGCCAGGCTTTGCATTGGGTGGCACGCAAACCCGTGGGAGTGGGCTCTACCGTGTAGTCGTCAATCGCGGTGGCTTCGCGCATGCCGAGCCAACCTTCGTGCACAAAACCGAAGTGCGCCATGTCCAGAAAGTTTTCCACAATCCGCGGCGCGCTGGTGGCCACGTCGTAGGGGCCGCACAGCACTTTGCGCAAACCGCTATCGGACTCCGCCGCAAACGGCGGCACCGTGCGGGTCGGGTCCGCCTCCAGCTGCACCCACAGGAGCCCGTAGTGCTCTTCGATGCCGAACACGCGAGCGGCATGGCCGGCAGGCGGCACAAATCCGGGAAGCGCCGGCACCTTGACGCAGGCACCATCCGCCGCAAATTGCCAGCCGTGATACGGGCACTCCAAGTGCCCGGCACACACCCGCCCCAACGACAGCTTTGCACCGCGATGGGGGCATTGATCCGCCCAAGCGTGGGCGGTGCCTGCGTCATCGCGCCAGAGCACTACCGATTGACCGAGCAACTGCACGCCCAAGGGGGCTGCTTGCAAAGTGGTGCTATGCGCAACCGGATGCCACATACGGGCTTCTATCGAATAATCCATGCTGTCCAAGATGCAACTATGTAGCAGCCATTAACAAAAAAGGGCCGCACAGGGCGGCCCTTTCACTTACCGGGTCACCATTATTTGGCGCCGGGAACCTTGCCTTCCACGCCTTTGACGTAGAAGTTCACGCCGGACAGGAACTTGTCGTCAGCGGTTTCACCGTCTTTCAAGATTTCCTTGCCAGCGTTGTCCTTCAGAGGACCTTTCCAGATAGAGAAGCTACCGTCAGCCAAGCCCTTTTTGATCTCTTCGACCTTGGTTTTGGTTTCAGCAGGCACGTCTTCCGCGACGGAAACGATATCGATCGCGCCTTCTTTCACACCCCACCAGACACCGGTGTTACCAGTCCAGGTGCCTTCCAAGGCGTCTTTGGTGGCCTTGATGTAGTAAGGACCCCAGTTGATCACTGCAGATGCCAAGTGGGCCTTGGGGCCGTAGGCGGTCATGTCAGAGTCCCAGCCGAAAGCGCGCTTGCCCTTGGCTTCCGCGGTCTTCAAGACAGCGGCAGAGTCGGTGTTCTGGAACAGAACGTCGGCACCACCGTTGATCAAGGAAGTCGCAGCTTCGGTTTCTTTGGGTGGATCAAACCAGCCGTTCACCCACACCACTTTGGTCTTGATCTTGGGGTTGCTGCTTTGAGCGCCCAAGGTAAAGCTGTTGATGTTGCGGATCACTTCAGGAATTGGGATCGAAGCCACCACACCCAAGGTGTTGGTCTTGGTCATTTTGCCGGCAATCACGCCCGCCATGTAGGCGCCTTCGTAAGTGCGGCTGTCGTAGGTGCGCATGTTGTCGGCTTGCTTGTAGCCGGTAGCGTGCTCGAACTTCACGTCCTTGAATTCGGGCGCGACTTTGAGCATGGGCTCCATGTAGCCGAAGGTAGTGCCGAAAATCAGCTTGTTCCCGCTGCTGGCCATTTCGCGGATCACGCGTTCCGCGTCCGCAGACTCAGGCACGTTTTCCACGAAGGAAGTGACGATCTTGTCGCCGAACTCGGCTTCGAGCGCCTTGCGGGCATTGTCGTGTGCGAATGTCCAACCGCCGTCGCCCACAGGGCCGACGTAGGCGAACGCAATTTTCAAAGGTTCTGGCTTGGGCGCAGGTGCGGAGGCAACTGGAGCCGGTGCCGGCGCAGGAGCCGGCTCTTCCTTCTTGCCGCAGCCAACCAAGGCAGCGCCAGCAACGGCTGTAAGGGCCGCTACCTTGAGCAAGGAGCGTTTTTGCAAATCTGTCATGTCACTTCCTTATAAAAAAACGAGAGATCCAACCAAAACTTTCGCGCGTCAGGAACCCGGATAAAACGGCTTGCCAATAGAGGCGGGCATGTTAATCCGGATCCAACGCGGATTGCGCGAAATAAGAGCCAAGACCACGATGGTCGCAAGATACGGCAACATGGTCAAGAACTGGCTGGGCACTTCGACGCCGATACCCTGCAAATGGAACTGCAACATGGTCACGCCGCCGAACAAATAGGCTCCAAGCAACACCCGTGCCGGGCGCCAGGTGGCAAAAGTGGTCAAGGCCAACGCAATCCAGCCTTTGCCGGCCACCATGCCCTCGACCCACAAGGGGGTGTAGATCACAGATATATACGCACCCGCCAAACCGCACAGTGCGCCGCCGCACACTACGGCGCCTAAGCGAATGGCGCGCACCGGGTAGCCGAGTGCATGCGCAGACTCAGGGCTCTCACCCACGCTGCGCAAAATCAAACCGGCACGCGTGCGGTACAAAAACCAGATCAACCCCAGTGCAAACAACACCGTCAGGTACACCATCGGGTGGTGTTTGAACAAGGCGGGGCCCACAAAGGGGATGTCTGAGAGGCCGGGAATCGCGAAGCTAGGCCGATCGGGCATTTTTTCCTGGACATACGAGATCCCGGCAAACGCAGAGAACCCCGCGCCGAAGAGGCTCAGGGCCAAGCCGGTGGCGTATTGATTGGTGTTGAGCCAGATCACCAGCACACCGAAGATGGCCGCCATGACCGCACCTGCGGCAATGCCGGCCATGAAGCCGGCCACATCACTGCCGGTGTGCACCACGGCCGCAAAGCCGGCAATGGCGGCGCACAGCATCATGCCCTCGGCACCCAGGTTCACGATGCCGGCTTTTTCATTGATCAACAGGCCGAGCGAGGCAATGGCCAGCACCGTGCCGGCATTCAGAGTTGCTGCGATCAGCAGTGCATACGCATCCATTATTTTTTACCTCCTGCAGCGGAGACCCATTTGAGGCGGTAATTCACCAACGTATCGCAAGCCAAGAGGCTGAACAACAACAAGCCCTGGAACACACCTGTCAGCGACTTGGGCAGCCCCAGACGGGACTGGGCGAGCTCGCCACCGATATAAAACATGCTCATCAGCAGCGCCGAAAACACCATACCCACCGGATGCAGGCGCCCCACATAGGCCACGATGATGGCCGCAAAGCCGTAGCCGGCCGGCACATAGGGGGTGAGCTGGCCGATGGGGCCTGCCACTTCCAGCGCGCCAGCCAAGCCCGCCATGCCGCCGGATACCAGCAAGGCGGTCCACAGCGCTTTGCGTGATGAGAAACCGGCATACCGGGCGGCCGCCGGCGCCAACCCGCCGACCTGCTGGGCAAACCCGGCACGTGTGCGGAACAGAAAAATCCAAATACCCGCCACCGCCACCACCGCAAACACCACGCCGATCGTCATGCGGGAGCCCTGAAACAGCCGTGGAATGCGGGTGGCCGCCTCAAAGGTTTTGGTTTGCGGGAAGTTGTAGCCCAAAGGATCTTTCCAGGGCCCGTAGACCAGATAGCCCAGTACCTGCACCGCCACGTACACCAGCATCAAGCTGACCAGAATTTCATTGGCGTTGAATTTGTCGCGCAAGAAGGCGGTGAGCCCGGCCCAGGCCATGCCCCCGGCAATGCCCGCTATAACTACAGGCACCACAATCCAGCCCCCGGTGGTTTTTTCGGCCAGCAAGGCCACACCACTGGCCGCCACGGCGCCAATGATGTACTGCCCCTCGGCTCCGATATTCCACACATTCGAGCGGAAGCAGACCGCCAGCCCCAGCGCAATCAGCAGCAATGGGGTCGCCTTGACCACCAGTTCACCCAAGGCGTATCCGCTCTTGATAGGCTCCCAGAAAAACACCAACAGGCCCCGCACCGGGTCTTTGCCCAGTGCCATGAACAGCACGATACCGATGAGCACCGTCACCAGCAGCGCCAGCACCGGGGAACCGTAGCCCCAAGCCTTAGACGGCTGGGGGCGGGCTTCGAGTTTCAATCCGGCTTTAGCCATGAGCCACCTCCACAGCAGCGGCTGCGCCGGAGCCTTCCCACAATCCACTCATCCATTCCCCAATCTTTTCCACCGTGGCTTCCGCCACCGGCACCGATGGCGACAGCCGACCATGTGCAATCACGTGCAGGCGGTCGCTCACTTCAAACAATTCGTCGAGCTCTTCACTCACCACCAGCACCGCGCAGCCGGCGTCCCGCAGGGCCAGAATCTCACCGCGGATCTGCGCTGCAGCCCCCACGTCCACCCCCCAGGTGGGCTGGGACACGATGAACAGCTTGGGCGCCGCGTCGATCTCACGGCCCACAATGAACTTTTGCAAATTACCGCCGGAGAGCGAGCGCGCAGCCGCTGTCGGACCATTGGCCTTGACGTTGAAGGCCTTGATGATGCGCGCGGCATGGTCTTCCAACTGACGCACCCGGATCCAGCCACCGGCAAACTTGGGCGCGGAAATGGACTCGGTGCGGGTCAGCAACATGTTCTGGGCGAGACTCTGGGTAGGCACCGCACCACGGCCCAAACGCTCTTCGGGCACAAAGTGCAGGCCCAGCTTGCGCCGGCCGCCGGGGTGCAAGGAAGACACATCGGCCTTGCCCATGGTGACGCTTCCCTTGGGCGCGCGCACGTCTTCGCCGGACAGTGCGTAGAGCAGTTCTCTCTGGCCATTGCCGGACACACCCGCAATGCCGACCACCTCACCGGCATGAACGGTGAGCGAAATGCCGTTCAGATCTACACCAAACTGGTCTTCGCGGGCCAGGCTCAGATTTTTCACAGTGAGTACCGGCGAGCCGGCTTGCTGCGGGCGATGCTCCAGCTGGGGCGGTTCCGCGCCGATCATCAAACGGGACAGAGATGCGTTGGACTCTTCTGCCGGGTTGCACACACCGGTGACCTTACCGCCGCGCAGCACGGTGCAGGCGTTGCACAACTCACGGATCTCGTGCAATTTGTGCGAGATATACAAAATACTGCAGCCCTGCGAGGCCAGCTTTTTGAGCACCACAAACAGCTTCTCCACCGCTTGCGGGGTCAGCACCGAGGTGGGCTC
>JAIXVK010000329.1 GCA_027483085.1 Comamonadaceae bacterium
CCGCCACGCTGGCCTGCTTTGAGCGCGGCATCGCGGTACGGCCGGACTACGCGGGCCTGATCTACAACCGCGGGCTGGCAAGGCTGCTGGCCGGCGACCTGCCCGGTGGCTTTGCCGACTACGAGCGCCGCTTTGACGTGCCCGACTTCCCCTCCAAGCGGCTGCAGACAGCCAAGCCGCTCTGGCAAGGCCAGCCCTTGCCCGACCAGACCTTGCTCATCCACGCCGAGCAGGGCTTGGGCGATACCTTGCAGTTTTTACGCTATATCGCCCTCCTGCCCAAGCCTATCAAGCGGGTACTGCTATTAATTCAGGAGTCTTTGACCTCGCTTCCGGTGCTCCCCGCCCATGTCGAGCTGGTCCACGAGGGAGCCCCGACGCCCCATTTTGATGGGGTCTGCCCGCTCTTGAGCCTGCCGCACCTGCTGGGCCCGCAGTTGCCTGGCACCGATGCGCTCAACATTCCGCAGACGATTCCCTACCTCGCGCTGGACCATGTGCGTAGCGCGGGCTGGGAGTCTCACTTTGCGCACAGCGGTTTGCGGGTCGGTCTGGTGTGGGCCGGTAACCCGAGCCATAAAAACGATGCCAACCGCTCGGTGGACTTTGCAGCCCTTGCGCCACTCTGGGGTCTGGAGGGGGTGCATTTCTATTCGTTCCAGGTTGGTGCGCGCAGTGCCGACCTCGACTCGCTCACGCCCGAGCAACGCGCCAAGGTCACGGACATGGCGCCTTTGCTGCAGAACTTCGGCGATACGGCTGCTGCACTGGTGCATGTGGATCTGCTGGTGTGTGTGGATACCAGCATTTGCCATGTGGCGGGGGCTTTGGGTATCCCGGTGTGGCTGTTGATTCCGTGGATGCCGGATTGGCGCTGGTTGCTGCACCGTGAAGACTCCCCCTGGTACCCCAGCCTGCGCATCTTGCGCCAGCCGGCCTACCGGGATTGGGATTCGGTGCTGCACACGCTGGGCAAGGATTTGAAGGAGTTGACCCATCCGCAGTCGGCCGGCGGCAAGCGCCGCCAGCAAGCCGCCCATGCGCTGGTGGAGCAAGGGCGTGTGCTGCTGGAGCGCAATGAGCCGGCGCTGGCTCGCCCTGCTTTCTGGCAGGCCTTGCGCGAGTGCCCGACCCACGCTCGGGCCGCCAGTGCCCTGGCCATTGCGGCCTTCCGTGCAGGCGACACCCATGCCGCACTCATGCTCGGTGCCCGCGCTTGCCGGCAAAGTCCCAACGATCCCGAAAACTGGTCGAACACCGGGGCTTTTTTCAAAGCGGCGGGCGATTTACAACGCGCCCTGCAATGCCAGCTCACTGCCGTCCAAAGAGCACCCGGTAGTCCGCAAGCCCAAGCCAACCTGGGCAACACCTTAGGCGCCTTGCATCGCTGGCCGGAGGCCCTTGAGGCCACCCGCAAGGCAGTAGCTTTGGTGCCCGGCTCCAGCGAGTACATCTACAACCTGGGCATTGCACTCAAAGAAAACGGGCGCTTCGACGAGGCTTTAAGCGCCTTTCGCAAGGCACAGCAAATGGCCGGCGGGCATGTGCGTGCCGCATTGCACGAATCCTTGTTGGAGCTGCTAACCGGCGACCTTGCGGCCGGCTGGCGCCACTACGAAAGCCGCTGGGCCCAGCCCGACGCGAAAGAGGTGCGCCACTTCGCACAGCCTTTGTGGACAGGGCAGGACATTGCAGGCAAGACCATTCTGGTCCACGCAGAACAGGGATTTGGCGACACCTTCCAGTTCTTGCGCTACCTGCCGCTGCTCGCCGCCCGAGGCGCCAAGGTGTTGCTGGTGGTGCAAAGCGATGTGGAAAGCTTGGCAGAGCGCGTCCAGGGCTTGGCACAGCTGGTGCCCAATGGCAGCGAATTGCCGCCCTTTGACTGGCAGTGCCCGTTGCTGAGTCTGCCCATGGCCTTTGGCACCGTGCTTGAAACGGTACCCGCCCCTATTCCTTACCTGAGCGCCTCCCCTGAGCGCACCACGACCTGGCGCCAAAAGCTGGGTCCGGCCCGCGCCTACCGGGTCGCGCTGGTGTGGGCCGGCAGGCCGACCCACGGCAATGACGCCAACCGCTCATTGGCACTGCACCACTTGGCCGCTTTGCTGCAGCTGGAGGGCGTGGAAGTACTGTCTGTTCAAAAAGGCGAGGCTGTAGAGCAAATCAAGGCCCTGACACCCGGCTGCCGCTTGCGCAACCTGAGCCCCGAGATTCAGAGTTTTGAAGACACGGCGGCCATCCTGAGCGAAGTGGACGAACTCGTTACCGTGGACACCTCGGTAGCCCACCTCGCAGGCGGGCTAGGGTGCCAAGTGCGGGTGCTTTTGCCCCTTATTCCGGATTGGCGGTGGCTGCTCTCTCGGGCAGACTCACCGTGGTATCCCACTGCGCGCCTGTACCGCCAAACTGCCCGGGGAGCCTGGGCAGAGCCGGTCGCGGCGCTAGTGGCCGATGTTGCCAACGCTGCGCGGGCCCACAGGCCTGAAACCCCATGAACTACGTCAAACGCCCGTCGCCCTTTGTGATCCTGTCCACCAGCCAGGGCACCTTGATCACCAACAAAAACGACTACCGCATGATTGACGCCACGCGTGGTTACGGCGTCGGCTGGCAGCTGTTCAACCAAGGCTGCTTCGACCCGGACGAAGTGGGCGCTGCCATCAAGCTGCTCAATATCCGCCACAAGTTTTTTGGCGATGGGGTCGTGGGCTTGGACTGCGGCGCCAATCTGGGCGTGCACACCGTCGAGTGGGCCAAGGCTTTGTATGGCAGGGGCAGCGTGATCGCCATCGAAGCGCAAGAACGCATCTACTACGCGCTGGCGGGCAATATCGCCATCAACAACTGCTTCAATGCCCGGGCGATCCACGGCGCCATCGGCTCCGAAGTCGGTGAGCTTGAGATCCCCGTGCCCGACTACCTGCAGCCGGCCAGTTTTGGCAGCCTGGAGTTGCGCCAGACGGCCAAAAGCGAATTTATCGGCCAGACCATCCATGCAGAGCGCAACCAGAAGGTGCGGATGTTGACCATCGACTCGCTAAACCTGCCGCGGCTGGACTTCATCAAAATCGATGTCGAAGGCATGGAGCTGGAGGCTCTCGCCGGCGGGCGCGCCACCATAGCGCGGCACAAGCCGGTCATGCTCATCGAGTCCATCAA
Source organism: Comamonadaceae bacterium (assembly GCA_027483085.1). GTDB lineage: Bacteria > Pseudomonadota > Gammaproteobacteria > Burkholderiales > Burkholderiaceae_C > Allorhodoferax. The sequence continues at coordinate 3,163 of JAIXVK010000329.1, forward strand.
AACCGACAAAGCAGCGCTGTTGAAATTCCTCGAAGAGCACGGTTACCAAACCCTCCCGATGGGCATCAATGTGTTGGCGGTGCACAGCACCGACCCCACCCGCGAACAAATATCGGTACAAAGCTGAGCCGGCGCCATGGCCTACCTGTCATTCACCCGCAACTTTGAAGACGTCATGATCAACCGTGCATTGGGCGCGGTCGACAAAGGCTTTTATGTGGACGTGGGTGGCTACATGCCCATCTCGGACAGCAACACCTGCGCCCTGTACCAACGCGGCTGGCGCGGCATGGTAGTCGAGCCGCAGGCGCGCCTTCACCCGCAATGGGCCAAACACCGGCCTGAAGACATCCTGGTCGGGGCGGCAGTGGGCGAAGCCGATGGCGAAGTAACCTTCAACGAATTCCCTTGGAACGATCAGGCGGCCACCATCGCCCCCGAGATTGTGGCCATGCACCAGCGCGAAGGGCGCGAAGTTAAAAGCTACACCGTGCCCTTGGTTACGCTCAACAGCTTGCTCGAAAAACACCGCCCGCAGGGCAATGTTCACCTGCTGAGCATTGATGTGGAAGGCGCTGAAAAGTCAGCATTAAACGGCTTGGACCGCACCCGCTTCCGGCCTTGGCTGATCGTGCTGGAAAGCGTGCTACCCAACCGGCCCCAGGCCAACTACGGTGAATGGGAGCACCTGCTGCTCTCTACCGGCTACGAGTTTGTGTATTTCGATGCGGTCAACCGCTTTTACCTGGCCCAAGAGCACCTGGACCTGCGTCAACACTTCAGCTACCCGCCCTGCGTGTGGGACAACTTTGTCGACCACCGGCTGCACCACGCGCAACAGGTGGCCGCCCAAGCGCAGGGCGAGCTGGCCCAGCTCAAGGCCCGCTTGCGGGAACTTGCCGGCTGAGTGCGTCGCTCAGGCGAGCGACCACCCCGGTCCAGTCGCCACTCGCGTCTTGCCGGAACAGGCGCATTCCCGGATACCACGGGCTGTCGTCACGCCCCAGCAACCAGCGCCAATCGGGGCTGTAGGGCAACATCAACCACACTGGCTTACCCAATGCAGCCGCCACATGGGCAACCGAGGTGTCCACCGCAATAACCCAGTCCATGTGCATGATCAAAGCGGCCGTGTCTGCAAACGAGTGCAGCGAGTCAGCCCAGAGCTGCACACCCTTAGCCGCGGGGTCCCACGCCAGATCGGCCGCACGGAACTCCTTCTGCAGGCAGTGAAACTCCACCGGCCCCGCCAGCAGAGGGGCCAGCTGCACAAGCGACATGGTGCGGTTGTGGTCATTTTTGTGCTCCGGCCTGCCGGACCACACCAGCCCCACCCGTTGTCGCCGGGGCGGCCCCAGCCGGCGCCCCCATTCGGCGACCAACTCCGGGTCGGCAAACAGATAAGGCACATGGGCGGGCACCGACTCTGGGCCGGTTTGCAGAGCTCGCGGAAGGCTGAGCAGCGGGCATTGGTAGTCAAACGGCGGCAGGGCGTCCCCCTGGCGGAGCCACACATCCACACCAGCCAGCGAATGCAGTAAAGGCAGCAAGGGGGCTTGCACCTCCATCAAGACCCGGGCCCCCATGGCCTTGAGTTGAGCGGCGTAGCGGCAAAACTGCACCGTGTCCCCCAGCCCCTGCTCCGCATGCAAAAGAATCGTTTGACCCGCCAGGCTCTGCGCCCCGGTCCAGAGTGGCGCGGTGAAATGGCGCACCGCTGATTGCAGTTGCTCGGTTTTCCAGCGCCATTCGTAATGCGCAAACCCTTCAGCAAATTCGCCTCGCAGTAAATGGCAAATGGCCAGATTCAGGTGCGCCCCACTGCATTCCGGATCGAGGGACAAAGCGCGCTGGTTCATGGCCATGGAGCCGTCAAGATCCATCATCTCTTTGAGCAGCGTGGAGCAGTTGACCAGTGCATCCAAGAAATCAGGTTGCAGCGCAATGGCTTGCTGGTAGCTTTGCAGCGCCTCTTGCATGCGCCCCATGCGCTTGAGCAAGACGCCACGGTTAGACCATGCCTGCGCATAGGCGGGCCGCAGCGCAATGGCGCGTTCATAGGCGGCCAGTGCATCGGGAAACGCCTCCAACTCGCGCAATGCATTGCCACGATCCAGGCAGGCGACCGCCATATCCGGCTGGCACTGCAAAGCCCGGTCAAAGGCCGCTACCGCGTCTTGCCAGCGCGACACATCGTGATAGGCCAGCCCCAGGCCATGCCAACTGTGGGCATAGCCGGGCTGAAGGTCCAAGGCCGTGCAGTAAGAGTCCACCGCCAGAAGGCTTTCGCCGGTGTCCCGCAAGGCGTTGCCGCGGTTGCCCCAGGCTTGGGCGAAATCAGGTTGCAGAGCAACTGCCCGGTCATAACAGGCCAAGGCCTCTTGGGGCCGCCCCAAGGCGCGTAGCACCAAGCCGGTGTTGGACAGCACCGCTGCATGATCCGGTTGCAAGCGCAGTGCGCTCTCCAGCAGGACCAGCGCCAAGGCATGTTGCCCCATGCGGTGTTGAGTAAGCCCGCGCAAGTGGAACGCCTCCACATGGCCCGGGGAGCGCGCCATCAGGCGCTCCAGCGCCCCGTCGGCCGCGACATAGTCTGCTTTCGCAAAGTGCTGCACTGCTGTTTGCAGCAGCGTGTCTACCGTGGCGGCATGGGCCGGCTGCAGCGCAGACATGGGAGTCGGGTCAGGGGGTGCCGCGGTTGGGGGTCAGCAGTTCGTCGATGTAAGACACCACCGAGTCCGCCGGCACGCCTGCCTTGTTGAACAAGCGCAAGCGCTGGAAGATATGGTCGTAGCGGGCTTGGGCCAAGTCGCGCTGTGCCTGGAACACCTTGCGCACGGCCTCCAGCACATCCGCATTGGTGCGCAAGCCGGAAGCCTGACCCTTGAGCGTGCCCTCTAGCGCTACACGGCTGGCATCGAGCACATCTTCGTAGGCCAGCAACTTGGAGCTGCCGGTTTGAATGATCTGGTAGAGGCGGCTTACTTCAACCTCGAGGTTGCGCTTCTCGTTGAGCCACTCGGCTTCTGCCTTGGTTTTTTCGGCCAGCGCCTGCGTCACCGCGGCCTTGACGGCACCGCCGCTGTATATCGGAATATTGAGCTGCAAGCCAATCGCACTTTGGTTGACCGACTGGTTCAAGCTGCTGATCGACTCATTCCGGCTGTTAGACACGCTGGCAACCAGATCCAGGCGCGGCATATGCCCGGCATTGCTGCGGGCCACTAAGGCATCAGCAGCCTCCACCAGGTAGCGCTTGGCTTGCACATCCGGGTTGGCGCTCACCGCCTTGTCCTGCCATTCCTGCAGTCCCGCAGGTACCAGCGGCGGTGGTGAAAACTCGTCTTCGAGCCGCACCACCAAAGGCTGAGGTACGCCCGTCATGGCCTCGAGGGTGTCCCGGGCGCTCATCATTTGGTTCTTGGAGTCTGCCCACTGCACCAGCGTCAGGCTCAGGTTCGCACGGGCCTCGGCCACTTCGGTACGGGTACCCTCGCCCTGTTCAAACCGGCGGCGCATCAGGTTGCGCTGGGCCACCGTGGCGTGCACTTGGGCATGCAGCGAGAGAAATGCATCCTCTGCCAACATCCGCTGCAAATAGGCCACCGCCAAACGGTCCACCAGCTCTGCCTTACGGGCCACAAAAGTGGCTTCGGCGTTGCCGACTTGGGCATTGGCTTGGCGGACCCGTGCCGTGCCTTCAAGGTTGAGCAAGGGCGCACGCAAGTTGATGCTTTGCACCGGGGACCGGTAATCCAGGTTGTTGGTTTTGGCACTGCTGCCGGCTACGTCGTACTGCTGGGTGCCTTGCACTACGGTGTCAGTAATAGACGCATTGACCGTGGGCAACACCCCGCTGCGTGCCAATGGCAAGGCCTGTTGGCCCGATGCCAGGGTCGCTTTGGCGGACTGAAAGCGGGCGTCGTTTTCCAGCGCGGCACGGTAGGCTTTTTCGAACTCGCCGGCATGCACCGCAGGCCAGACCGCGCAGAGGGCCAGACCGATGAGCGCAACACGACGCAAGGTATGGGGCGTAAAGGGCGAACGTGTCATGGCTCTATGAGTGCCCGGTGCATCCGGTCCGTCAATGGCTTGAGCAGATAGCTCATGAAGGTGCGCTCCCCTGTCTTGATGAAAACATCCGCCGGCATGCCGGCCTTGACTTCCTGACGCTGCAGTTTTTGCATTCCATCCGGTGTAACTTCAATGACCAGCTTGAAGTAACTGGCATTCTGCCTTGAATCGGTGGCGGCATCGGCCGCGACCTGCACGATGCGACCTTCGATCCTTGGCGTGGTGGCTTGATTCAACGCACTGAACAAGATTCCCACCTCCATGCCCGGCTTGACTTTGTCAATCAGGTGGGTAGCCAAAGGGGTTTCGATGCGCAAGACATCATCTTTCGGAAATATCTCCATCAGAGGCATGCCATTGCTGACCACGCCCCCTACGGTGTGGACGCTCAAGCTCATGACTGTTCCGCTCACAGGGGCCCGCACCTCGGCATTGCGCACCTCGAACTCGAGTCCGCGCAGCCGGCCCTCCAGCGTTGCCGCTTCGCGCTGAACATCTGACAACTGGGACTCGATATCCTTGCGCTGCTCTTGCTGCCGTGCAGCCACGCGGGCACGCCCCTCGGCAATCGCCTGCCGGGTTTTGCCCGCGCTGTTGAGGTCTTCCGCCACGCCGCCTTGGATGCTGGCGTACAAGCGCTCTTGCTCAGACACCCGGTTGCGCGGGAAGAAACCATCGTCCGCCAAAGACTTCTGGTTACGCAGCTCTTCGCGCAACATGCGGCTTTGCGACTCCTTGGAGTACTTGGCGGCTTCTTGCCCTTGCACCTGGAACTCCAGACCGCGCAAGGCGGCCTCCATGCTTTGGAGTTCGTTCGCCCGCAACTGCCTGCGGGACTCCAGCAAACGGCTTTGCAAAGCCATGACCTCCATCACCCGTGTGTCTTCTCCCAGCTCCAGCAAAGCGGGAGGAAAGTCGATCGTCGATCGCCCCTGTTGCTCGGCCTCCAGGCGTGCTTGGGTGGCCAGGGCTACGAGCCACTGCCCTTGCACGATGCTGAGTTGTGCGCGGGCGCTGGTGTCATCCAGCCGGACCAATACCTGCCCTGCCTGCACCTGGGCGCCATCCCGCGCCAAAATTTCAGCTACTTTGCCGCCTGTCAGGGGCTGCACCAACTTGCGGCTGCCGCTGACCACCACGGTGCCCGACGAGGTCACCGCCGCATCCAGCGGCGCCATGGTGGCCCACGCCATGAATCCGCCAAAGCCGAACAAAAGCAAGAGCCAGCCCCAGCGGATGGGGCGGGCGTCATTCAGGTCCACCGATACCGTAGAGCCGAAAGGGGGGTTTTGGAGCGTGCTACTCATCTCAATCACCGAACTTCAGATTGAATGGCGGCATGCCACTTGCTCCCTCGGGGGGTGCGGGAGCGGGAGCAGGCGGAGGCGCAGCAGTTGCAGCGGCAGGTGCTGGCTTCGCCGGAACTGCTTCAGCGGGTGCCGCAGTCACTGCAGGCGGCTGGCGGTTCACCAGCACTGGAGGAGTCATTCCGCGCGGCGGGCCTGCGGAGTTCGCGGCTGCCGGAGGTGCCGGCGGCGGCTCCATCGGCCGGCCATTGAGTGCAGCCAAGACCTCTTCACGCGGCCCATAAGCCGCCACAGTGCCTTCTCGCAAGACCAATAGTTTGTTGGCAGCGCCCAGCGCCGAAGGCCGGTGGGTGATGATGACCGAGGTCCGACCGCGTGAGGACAGGTCTTTGATGGCGTCTGTCAGTGCTTTTTCACCGGCGTCATCGAGGTTGGAGTTGGGCTCATCCAGGACCACCAGCACCGGGTCGCCGTAGAGCGCTCTCGCAAGGGCAATACGCTGACGCTGCCCGCCGGACAATGCAGCACCTGCTGCGCCCACCGGCGTGTCATAGCCCTGGGGCAGCCGCAGAATTTGCTCATGAAAACCCACCCGCTGTGCAGCCACGACAACCTGCTGGGGGTCGATCTCGCCAAACCGGGCAATATTCTCGGCCACCGTGCCATCAAACAGCTCAATATCCTGAGGAAGGTACCCAATGAAAGGGCCCAGCTCCTGCTTGTTCCAACGGAACAAGTCTGCACCATCCAACCGCACCGTACCGGACAGTGCCGGCCAGATCCCCACGAGCAAGCGGGCCAGAGTCGATTTGCCCGCGCCACTGGCACCGATAACGGCAACGGCATCACCCGCCTGTATTTGGAAACTGATTTGCTTCAGGATGGCCGCACGCCCACCCGGTGCAGCCGTCACTACATTCTCAAAAGCTACCTGCCCGCTAGGCGCGGGCAACGACATGGACTGAGGCCGTGATGGAAAGGCCTGCAGCATCTCCCGCAATCGCTGGTAGGCACTGCGCGCTGCGGCTAGCGAGGCCCAATTGCCCACCAGCCCCTCGGCCGGAGCCAGCGCCCGGCTGGTCAGCAGCGAGACCGCGATCATCATGCCGCCAGTCATGCGCCCGTCCAGCACCAACAGCGCCGCCAGCCCCAGTGACAGAGACTGCATGGCCATGCGCACAAAACGGGTCAAGCTCTCCATAACAGCTGCGCGGTCACTCGCGCGGGCTTGCAAGCCGATTTCCTGGGTGTGGAGCCCTTGCCAGCGGCGCTGAATCGGGCCCAACATGCCCATGGCTTCGATGACCTCCACGTTTTGCAGGTGGCTGCTGAGCTCGCGTTGGGACTGCATGTTGTACTTTTGCGCCTCGTCCAAGGCGGCTTTGGCCAGCTTTTGGTTCAGCCAGGTGATCGCAACCAGCACCAGCGCCCCGGCGAGGGTGAAGGCCGCAGCCTCCGTAGAGAAAGACGCAATGATCAAGAGATACAGCGGGGCCCAAGGCGCATCAAATACGGCAATCAAACCCGGGCCGGTCAGTGTTTGACGCAGGGTCGTGAGGTCATGCAGGGGTTGGGTGCTGCTGTTGCCGGGCTGGCGGAGCATGCGCTCATAGGTCGCGCCCAAAACCCGCAGGCCCATCAAATGGTCCAGCCGGGCACTCACCCGCACCAGCACCCAGGCGCGGATCGTCTCCAGCGCTGCCATGAACAAGAAGGCACCCACTACCAACAAGGTGAGGACCAGCAAGGTGGTTTCGTTGCGGCTGCCCAGCACCCGGTCGTACACCTGCATCATGTAGAGCGAAGGCGCCAACATCATCAGGTTCAAGAACCCGCTGAACACCGCCACCGTCACAAACGCCGTGCGGAGCTGGCGCAACGCGTGCCTCAGCTCGTCAGGGGGTGCAGAAGGGGTGGAAGCCATGAAGGGGTGGGTACAGATAGAGCCGGTTCGGCCACCATCTTACGTACGCACCCTTGAGCCAAGGCGCGAAACAGCGCCTGAAAAACCGCGGTTTTCTAGTGCAGAAACTGGCGCTGACCTTCGAAACGCTGCTCGAAATGCGCGAGCCAAGGCTCGGCCAAGTAGCGAATCTGTGCATCGTTATGAAGGATACGCTGCATGATGCGCGTTTTCTCTGCCTTGGCAGCGGCATCGAGCTCTTCGCTGCGGGCCCGTTGGCGGAGTTGCTCAATAAGCACTGCGCAAGCACCTTCGAAGCGCATCACACCGTCCCAGTCTTCGGCCTTGGCGGCTTCCAACATTTTGGCGCTGCTGTCTTCGATGGCTTTGTAAAAGTCGATCAGCATTTGTGGCATGAAAAGGACCCCGCGCATCAGACTGGCTGCAAATATGCAGGACCTTGACCATTGATCTGCTTCCATCCGCTGGCGACGGGCTCTATGACGCGCTGCACCTCTTCGAGAATGGCGGCGTCGCTGCGGATATTGGCAATCGTGAGGCGCTGCACACAATAGGTGTACAGGTCGTGCAAGTTGCGGGCGAGTTCGCCGCCGTCTTGCAGGTTAAGAGGTGCAATCAGGCCCTCTTCAAAAATACGGACTGCGTGGTTGATGTGTTTGCATTTGCCGGGCACATCACCATTCTGGATGGCCACCCGTGCACTACCCAATGTTTGCTGCAGTGCATCAAACAGAAGCACCACCAGCTTGTGGGGGTCTGCATTGTCAACACTGGTCTCAATGCCTACACGCTTGTAAGCAGAGGCGGAGCGGGAGCTGACGGAGGTAAACATGCTGCAATTCCTTGAGGAGATGTTTTAGTTATCGGCAGTTCCCTCGGCAACTCAAGTTTTTCTCCCTCAGAAAAGCAGGGGGTTTCAGCTAGTCGACTTGTTCCAGGTGGTGACTTGCTGGGCTACGTAGTTATTGAGTGCTGTCAGACTCGCCATTTTGGTGTCCAAGGCACTGTACTGTTTTTTCAAACGCTCTTCCACCAGGGTCGCGCGGTTGCTGATTTTGGTTTGCTCCGTCGAGTTGGTGTCGAGCGCCTTTTTTACCGCATTGGTCTTATTGGTGACCGCACCGGAGGCCGAGAGCAGACCGTTGGCAAAATCTTTGATGCGCACGCCAAAGCCATTGGTGCTGTCAGTTCCACCAAAGTTGGTAAACAGCTTTTGGGTGTTTTCAACATCAGTGAACGCCGCAGCCAATTTGGTGCTGTTCAACACCAATCCACCGCCCAACTGGGCGGTGATACCGACATCAGCCAAACGGGAAAACGTGGATCCGGTGTTGTTGACTGAGCTCAGCAAGCCCCGAAACGCGCGTTGCAAGCCATTGGTGACCGAGTCGCCTTGCAGTGGGCCAGCGGTTTTGCTCGCGGGGTCGTAGGCGGTGGCGTCTGACAAAGTGGCATTCAGCGTGTTGTAGGCGGTGATGAAGTCTTCAATGTTTTTCTTGATGGCTGCCGTGTCTTTGGCTACCACCACTTCGACTGGCGCGGTGGTGACTTGGTTGAGATTCAGGGTTAAGCCGCCGATCACATCAGTCATCGTATTTTTTGACGAGGTAACCGCCACACCGTTGATGGTGGCCTCTGCATTTTGTGCGGCCTGGTTTTGCGTCATGTTGGCGCTGGCCAGACGCGACAGGTTGCTGCCGGGTCCGCTTCCTTCGGTTGCCGTGACAGTGAATGCACCCGCACTGCCGGTATCTGTCGCACGCAAAATCAGGTTGACTTTGCCAGATCCATCGGTCAACACGCTGGCGGAGACGCCCAACCCGGAAGTCGCATTGATTTTGCTGGCAATTTGCGCAAGCGTCCCTTCGCCGGGGTTGATCGTGATGTCGACCGCCGCTTTGGTACCCACCTGAATGCGCAAGGTACCGTCACCAATTTGCTCAGTGGCTGCAGGCAAGGGCGTGGCCGTAGGCCCTGTCGGCAGGGAGAGCGACTGAGCTTTTGCCAGTTTTTGCACCTCCACACTGTAGGTGGCGGCGGCGGCTCCGGTCGAAGCACTGACGCTCAGCGCTCCGGTGTTGGAGGAGCTGGCGGTTGTGCCTTTCCAATTCAAGACACTGCCAAGTTTGGTAGCTGCGGACACTACCGAAGATATCTGCGACTGGATCGTCCCCACGGCAGAGAGTTGCGTCTGGAGGTTCGTCGCCCTGGTTTGCAACGCTTTAAGCGGCTGCTTTTCCAATGCCGAAAGCTGGGAAATGATGCTGGTGACGTCCAGTCCACTGCCCAAACCCGTTGATGAAATTGCCATACCGTACCTCCAGACTGATGCCAGCCACGATTATGGTGAGGCAATTCAATCTCTAAAGACCTAAGTAATCGGCAATCACCGCCCAAACTCAAGAGCACAGCCCCATAAAAAAAGCGACAACCGGATAAGCGGTTGTCGCTCTGGGGCAGCACAAGCAGCCGGGCGGCTGCTTGGTGGACTTTTTAACGCAAAAGAGCTAAGACGCCCTGGGGCAACTGGTTCGCCTGGGCAACCATGGCAGTACCTGCCTGCTGCAGGATCTGGGCACGGGACAGGTTAGCAGTTTCAGACGCGAAGTCTGCATCCTGAATGCGCGAGCGGGATGCGCTGGCGTTTTCAGAGGTCACCGCCAAGTTAGACACGGTGGACTCAAAGCGCGACTGGATCGCACCGAAGTCAGCGCGCTGGCTGTTCACAGTTGCCAGTGCCGCATCCGCAACCTTGAGGGCCTTGGTAGCGCCATCTACCGTGGTCAGGTCGATTTTGCTGACCGTATTGAGAACGGATGCTGTGCCTGTGGTGAACAGTGCAGAGGTGGACGCGGCGTCGACCGAATAGCCTTTTTCAGACGACAACTCTACGGAACCGACTGTCGACGCAGCAGCGCCCGCACCCAGGGCAGCAGTCGTCGCGAAGGCGAGTGTTGCGGAGGCTGTATCTCGCGCAGCCAGAGTACCAGCAGCCGTTGCCGAGTTGTTGGTAATTGTGATGTTGTCACCTGCAGAGCTCGTGAGTATCAAGCCATCTTTCGCGGCATTCAGCGATGCAGTAATACCAGTGGAACCAGACACCTCGTTAAAGGCGCTGACCGCAGTGGCAAGTCCGGCCGCGTCGTTCGAGGCAATGGTGAAAGAAATGTTAGATGCGGTAGCCGATGCACCTTTCACGGCCAGAGCAACGGTTCCGGTTGTGGTGGTGAACTTCAGTTCAGAGATGTTGATTGCAGCGGCAGTCACGCCGGTGTCTTCAGTTACACCGTTGATAGCGGCAGCAGCAGAGCCCGCACTGCCACCAGTACCCAACGTAACCGTTGCGGACTTCGCCCCATTGATCACAATCGTGCCGGCCAAATCGGTTGGCGTAGCAGTCGCAGTGCTGGCTACGTTCTCAGAACTTGCGAGCTGGGCGCCGTAGTTGTTGGTGCGGAAATTGCCGGTAGTCGTAGTAATCGTCTGGTTTGCATTAGCGCCCACTTGGAAAACAGAAGTGCTGGCACTGCCATCCAAAAGGTTCTTGCCGTTGAATTGGGTGGTGGTCGCGATGCGGTCCAATTCAGCGACCAGCTGGTTGGCTTCAGCGTTGATGGCCTTGCGATCGCTGGCGCTGTTGGTGGCGTTGGCAGACTGAACGGCCAACTCACGTACACGCTGCAAGATGTTGCTGGAGGAAGACAAAGCGCCTTCAGCGGTTTGCGCCAAAGAAATACCGTCATTGGCATTGCGGGACGCTTGGTTCAAGCCGCGGATCTGCGAGCTGAAACGCTCGGAGATAGCCAGGCCAGCCGCATCGTCCTTCGCGCTGTTGATGCGCAAGCCCGAAGACAGGCGCTGCATGGAAGTGGACAACGACGATTGCGAACTGGTCAAGTTGCGCTGCGCAGTCAACGAGTTGATGTTGGTATTGATGGTGGAAGCCATTTTGGTAACTCCTTAAAAAGACTCACTAAATCCGGCGGAATGCCGATCTCAACGCCAGCATTGCTGCTGACACCATGACCGGCGCACCCCAGGAGATGCCTTCCGGACGACGAGCCCGCTATGAACCCGTTGGTTTTGTTTTCGGGAGTTCTCAAAAAAACTTTAGGCGATTCCGCAACGGCATGCGCATAACACGCTGCTTTTGCCCGGAAAAATCGATTAGCCGAGCATTTGCCCGTCAATTCCTGAAATTAAGGGTTTACCCCTATAAAGATTCCCGGATCCGAACGGATATGGCCGCTTTTCCGGCCGCTTATTGCGTTTTTGCCAAAAACGCGAATCTCCAGAATTCATCCCATCGTTACTGATTGTCTGCAGGTAAGCAGGCTTTGCAATCGGCGGCGACGCCGGTTCATTCTTTTTAGGAGTTTCGCAATGGCCTCAACTATCAACACCAATATCCAGTCGCTGACTGCACAGCGCAACTTGTCGATGTCCCAAGCTTCTTTGACGACATCTATGCAACGCCTGTCGTCCGGTTTGCGCATCAACAGTGCCAAAGATGATGCTGCGGGCTTGGCCATCACCGACCGCATGACCTCGCAGATCCGCGGCCTGAACCAGGCAGCACGCAATGCCAATGACGGCATTTCTCTGGCGCAAGTAGCTGAAGGGGCGCTGGGCAGCACGTCGAGCAACTTGCAGCGCATCCGCGAACTGGCAGTGCAAGCAGCCAACGGCACCAACAGCGCGAGCGACCGCTTGGCCCTGCAACAAGAAGTGTTGCAACTCACCACAGAAATCTCACGCGTGGGCAGCCAAACTGAATTCAACGGCTTGAAATTACTGGACGGCAGCTACACCACCCAGCAGTTCCAGGTGGGCGCCAATGCCAACCAAACGATCGGTGTGAGCGTCACCAGCGCACGTGCTGTAGACATGGGCAACAACGCGGTGACGTCTTCCGCAACTGCACCGAGCATTGCTACTGCCGCAGTGGGCCCAACACTAGCCGGTGCAGCCAACGGATTTGTGACTCAAACCTTGACATTGGCGGGCAATGGCACCGTCAACACCACACCTTCCTTGGCTGGGGGTAGCAGCGCAAAAACCATTGCGACAGCCATCAACGCGTTCACCGCACTAAGCGGTATTACGGCAGTGGCAACCACCAAAGCCACCATCTCTAACGTATCGCTGGGCTCCGTGCAGTTCCAGCTCCAGGGCAGCAATGTCCCACCAGAAACCCCAATCACAGTCTCCGCCACCATCAACAACACCAGCGATCTCGCTCCATTGGCCCAAGCCATTAACGCGCAGAGTGGGTCCACCGGCATCACGGCAGTCGCGGACAAGACAGGCAAGTTGGTCTTGACCCAAGCGGACGGAGATGACATCAAGGTCTTGAACATGAACGTGACCGGCGGATTGGCAGGGGCCACTATGGTGGGTGAAGATGCAGTCACTCCCGTCACGTTTCTGCCAGTCGGCGGTACTGCCACAGCTACCAGCGATGTCGCCGTGGCCGTGGGGGGTAAAGTCGCACTGAATTCGGCCACAGGATTCACCCTGACCAGCACCGACGCCACAGGCACACTGATCGCCGGCGGAAGCCAGGGCAGTGCGCTCTCGTCCGTCGCAAAAATCGATATCAGCACGCAAGAGGGCGCCAACGCAGCATTGCTGGTGGTGGACGGCGCTTTGGCATCCATCAGTGCCAACCGCGCACAGCTGGGTGCGGTGCAGAACCGGTTCCTGACAACGATCGAGAACTTACAAACCAACAGCGAAAACTTGTCCGCCTCACGTTCGCGTATTCAAGATGCGGACTTTGCGATGGAAACCGCCAACCTCTCGCGCACCCAGATCCTGCAACAGGCAGGCACCGCGATGGTGGCCCAGGCGAACCAGTTGCCACAGGGCGTACTGCAGTTGTTGAAGGGCTAAGACGGGGGCCCTCCCCGGCTTAGGCCGCTTCTTTGAAATCCGCCGTGCAAACGCGCGCTCCAGCGAGCGGGCCTGCACACGTTCCATTCGCATTCCGTGCTTTAGTTTGTAACTCGCGTGCCGATAAAGGTGCATTGCCACCCTGTTGTGGAGAGCCACTCTTTATCGTGATCTGGGCCCTGTAGGCATTTTTCCTACACAGTGTTCCGGCAGCACTGACACGCGGATTAGACGAATTCCGATTTAAGTTCTTCGCCCCCCCGCACAGAATTCGCTCCATGGTGATTCAAACGAATCGCCCCCACTCAGGAGCTGAATCATGCGTAACGAACAAATCCTCGCCGAGATCCGCGAAGCCAACATGACCTACCTCATGCTGGCGCAAACTCTCATCCGTCAAGACAAAGCCGAAGCCCTGTTCCGCTTGGGCATGTCGGAAGAAGCTGCCGACATGATCGGCGCACTCTCCCCCGCCCAGATCATGCGCATTGCCTCCGGCAACATGCTGCTGTGCCGCTTCCGTGTCGATGACGACATCGTCTGGAACCTGCTGACCAACCACTCGGTCAACAAAGTGGACAACGACGCCACCACCAAGCTGCACGCCAGCATCCTGATGGCCGGCCGCTTCGCCGAAGCCGTCTGACCCCACCCAAGCCCGAACCGATTTAGTCCAGGAGCAGCACCATGGCAACCCAGAAAAGTGTTTTGAACGATTCCAAGCAAGTGGAACGCGCAGTGTCTTTGATTCAGCTGGGCGCGCGCCTGCAAGTGCTGGAGAGCGAAACCGAGTTGTCGTACGAACGCCTGCTGCGCCTGTACAAAGAAGTGGCAGGCCGCTCACCGAGCAAAGGCCAACTGCCTTTCTCGACCGAATGGTTCCTGACCTGGCAGCCCAACATCCACGCGTCTCTCTTCCAGAACACCTATGAGTATCTGACCAAGGTCAGTGCCATGGAAGACATTGACGCCATCATGGCGGCCTACCGCCTCTATACCGAGCAAATCTCTGCCTGCGGTGTGGAGCCCTTGTTGTCTATCACCCGCGCATGGCGCCTGGTGAAGTTCATTGACAACAATATGTTGTCCATGACCAAGTGCTCCAAGTGCGGTGGGCACTTTGTTTCTGAAGCCTATGAAAACTCGCGTCATTTTGAGTGTGGCCTCTGCAGCCCCCCTGCCCGCGCCGGAAAAGGCGCTTCCAC
>JAIXVK010000196.1 GCA_027483085.1 Comamonadaceae bacterium
ATTGAAGACAACGTGATGGAAGTGTTGGGCGTCGGTCACGGCGAAAACGGCTTCATGACTGAGCCGGGCTCTGCCAACAAAGGCCGTCACTTGCAATACAGCCACAAGTTGGGTGATCTGACTTTTGCGGTCGACTACACCTCTGCCATTGGCCCCGCAACCAACCCTGAAAACTCCAATGGCTTTGCTTTGGCAGCCAGCTATACACTCGGCAACCTAACATTGGCAGGCGGCTGGAGCGAATTCGCCAAGTACAAGGCTGATGCCTCCAAAACTCAAGGTGAACTCAATACCGACCGCTATGCCACCGGTTTGGCCGCCACTTACCAAATGGGCAACCTCGGCTTGAAGGGCCTGGTCGCTGAAGTGGAGAGCACCACCAAAATCAAGACCAGCTACACCGGCGTGGCGTTGACCTACGTGTTGGGCCAGTTCGATTTCGGCGTGTCCATGCAAAAGGTGAAGCCAGAGAATGCCAACGGGCGCGATGAGTGGTCCGCAGGCGTGGGCTACACACCGTTCAAGAACATGCAGTTCTATTTGGACTTCGCCGGTTTGGCTAAACCCAAGGGCGAAGGCGACGTGGTGGAACTGGGCCTGAAGTACACCTTCTAAGCGCTTTCAAGGATTCCAAGGTTTTATGCCCGGGCGCAAGCCCGGGCTTTTTTCATGGTGGCCTTGCCGCGCGCGTGGTGACTCAGGCTTTGAGTTTGAACCCCGATAGGTGCTGCGCCAAATGCATGGCATGCGCCTGTTCATAGTCCGGTTTGCTTAGTGCGCCGTAGGCAAAGTGCGGTTGCAGCGGCTTTGTCCAAGCGGTAAAAGCTGCCATGGCATTTTGTAGCCGGGCCAGTGATGCGGCAGCGGGGGCGTCTGCCGCCAGTGGAGGCGCACCGGGTATGGGCTCTGCAAGGTTGTGGATCATCCGGCCCCGCCATTGAAAAAAGCGGAAGGCTGCAGCGCCAGCCGTGTTTTGGAACACGGCTGACTTGGGCTCCGGAAACCCGGTCATGGAGAACTCAATGCTCTGCGCGCAATGCTCGAGGGTCTGGCTCCAAGACCAAGCGGCGTTGGAGTCCAGCGGTGCAGCACTCAGGCGCTGAAGCTCGTCTGCCACCTGTTGCAGGGTGCTGAATTGCAGGCCCCGGTCTTCGCCCGCAGCGCACGCTGTCAGTGTGCCGCTGGCCACCAATACAGCCAGCTCGGCGCTGCGCTTCAAGCAACTTCTTCTCTGCAAGTCTGGCGATACGTGCATGGCAGGCGCCCTTTTAAATTTCCATGTTGTCGATGAGGCGAGTGCTACCCAAGCGGGCGGCTGCTAGCACCACTTTGGCATCGCCTGCCTGTGGGGCCTGCAAGTCTGACTGGCGGCGCACAGCCACATAGTCAGGCATCCAACCGGCGGCGCGCAGCGCTTGCATGCCGTCGTTTTCCAGTCGCGCGAGGTCGGTCTCGCCGGAGCGCACGGCGTTCACGATGCCGCGCAAGATGCCAGACAAAAGCAAAGCCTCTTCCCGCTGTGCCGGAGTCAGGTAGCCATTGCGACTTGAGAGCGCCAGGCCTGCCTCGTTACGCTGGGTCTCACCGCCGACCACGTCGATCGGCAAAGCGAACTGCTTGACCATATTGCGGATCACCATCAGCTGCTGGTAGTCCTTTTTGCCGAACAGGGCGGTACGCGCTTGGGTGACTGCCAGCAACTTCATGACCACCGTACACACCCCGATGAAAAAACCGGGGCGGAAGTGGCCTTCCAAAATATCCGCCAGCTCCGTCGGGGGGTGCACCTTGAATGTTTGCGCCTGAGGATAAAGCTCGCTCTCTTTGGGGGCAAACACAATATCGCAACCCGCCGCTTCCAGGTGTTGGCAATCTGCTTCCAGGGTCCGCGGGTAGGTATCAAAATCCTCGTGCGGTGCAAATTGCAGCCGGTTTACAAAAATGGTGGAAATCGTCACGTCGCCCAGCGGCTTGGCCTGGCGCACCAAGGCCAAGTGCCCGGCATGCAAGTTGCCCATGGTGGGCACGACGGCTGGGTGACGGTACTGGCTGAGTGCCTCGCGTAGCTCAGAAATAGTGTGAATCAGTTGCATCGTTTCTCACCACGCGTGGACGGCGTCTTCCGGAAAGCTGCCGTTTTTGACTGCGGCCACATAGGCTTCCATGGCTCCACGGATACTGGTAGCTTCCAGCATGAAGTTACGCACGAACTTCGGGTTTTTGCCGAGGTTCACCCCCAGCATGTCATGCAGCACCAGCACTTGACCGGCGGTGCCCTTGCCGGCTCCGATACCGATGGTGGCGCACTGCGGTAACTCACGCGTTAGCTCGGCAGACAAGGGGGCTGGCACCATCTCCAGCACCACCATGCTGGCACCCGCGTCTTGCAGTTCGTGGGCCTGCTTTTTCATGATGTCGGCAGCCGCATCACCACGGCCTTGCACCCGGTAGCCGCCGAGGGCGTGCACGGTCTGCGGCGTCAGGCCCAAATGGGCACACACCGGGATGCCGCGCTGCACCAAGAACTGCACGACTTCGGTGGTCCAGCCGCCGCCTTCGAGCTTGACCATGTGCGCGCCTGCCTGCATGAGCACGCTGGCACTGCGAATGGCTTGCTCTTTGGATTCCTGGTAGCTGCCGAAGGGCAAGTCGCCAATCAGCCATGCGGTGCCTTGCGCGCGGCGCAGGCCGCGGGCCACGCTCTCGGTGTGGTACGCCATGTCTTCGAGGGTGACGCCCACGGTGCTGTGGCGTCCCTGGCAGACCATGCCGAGGGAGTCACCCACCAAAATGCACTCTACGCCTGCCGCGTCCGCCACCGCCGCAAAGGTGGCGTCGTAGGCGGTCAGCATGGTGATTTTTTCACCCCGGGTGTGCATCTCCTGGATGCGGGGCAAACTGATGGGCTTGCGTGTGGACGGCGCTGACGCAGGGGGCAGCGTGCCGTAGGGAGTCGCGTTGGTTGCGCTAGAGGCTTGTTCACCGGTCGGGTTCAGGGCCATGGGGGACTCCAAAAATCGGGATTACAAATCGGGCTTGCCGAGGGTTTGGCGAAAGTGGGCCGAATACTAACCGCAGTTGCGAAGCCTGAAATAGAGAGCCCGGTTCAGGTAGGTGCATAGGCCAGGCGCACATAGATCGGCGCGAAGGCCTCCGCCTGGGTGATTTCGATCAGGGTTTCTTTCGCCAGCTCCAAGAGGGCGATGAAGGTCACCACCAGCACCGGCGTGCCTTGGGTCGTGTCAAACAAGTCTTCGAAGCCAACGAAACGCTGACCCTGCAGCTTTTTGAGCACGATGCTCATGTGCTCGCGCACCGAGAGCTCTTCGCGGCTGATCTTGTGGTGCTGCACCAGCTTGGCCCGCTTCAAGATGTCGCGCCAAGCGCTTTGCAGCTCCTCCACACCCACATCCGGAAAGCGGGGTTTGAGGCTTTGCTCGATGTGGACGTTGGCTTTTAAAAAATCCCGCCCGTATTGCGGTATCGCGTTCAGCCGGGCGGCTGCCAGCTTCATTTGCTCGTATTCGAGCAAGCGGCGCACCAATTCTGCCCGCGGGTCTTCGGCTTCTTCGCCCTCAGCCACCTTTTTGGGGGGCAGCAACATGCGCGATTTGATCTCAATCAGCATGGCTGCCATCAGCAGGTACTCGGCCGCCAGCTCCAGATTTCGCTTGCGGATTTGCTCCACATAAACCAAGTACTGCTTGGTCACGCTCAACATCGGAATGTCGAGAATGTTGAAGTTCTGCTTGCGGATCAGGTAGAGCAACAAGTCCAGCGGCCCTTCGAAGGCCTCTAGAAACACCTCCAGCGCATCCGGCGGGATATAGAGGTCCTGCGGCATGGCGAACAAGGGCTCGCCATACAGGCGCGCCAACGCCACTTGGTCCACCACCTCGGGCATCTGCCCGAGTTCGGCGACTCCGGTGGGTGCGCCGGTGGTGTCGGTTGTCATTTTGCTATCAAATCAGGAGCTGCTGGCGCAGATAAAACGTGCGCTAGAGGCTGATTTGGCTCTTAATCGTGCTTGGTCTGGTAGACGTAGGGCTTTTGCGCAACTTGGGCGCTGCGGAAGCCTTTCCAAGCCATACGGTCCACGACTTTGTCCCACAACAGGGAGCGGCCCTTGCGCTGCTCGGCTTCCAACGTGGGTTTTGCGACCTTGAGTTGGTCGATGAACTGGGTGGCTTCAGAGCGGTAATCGGGGCGGCGGAAGATGTTCATGGCGGGATCCTTAATGGCGGCATTTTAACGGCAGGGACACCAGACTCCGGCGAGCGGCCCTTACTGGGTGGTCCACACCTGATCCGCATGAGGGTGCGGAGCCAAGGGTTGCGGGAGGGTGCGCTGGTTCATGCTGGTTTCCACCACCATCGTGTGCGCAAACATGGTGGGTTGCATATCGTAAGCACTCGCCTGCTGGAGAGCACGGCGCCGGCGCACCCGCAGGACCACCAAGCCGATGGCCAGAGCAAACGCGACCCCGATCAAAGCCCAATGCAGTTCACTCAGGCCCCACACCACCCCGGCAAGGCCTGTTTGGCCTGTTTGGGCGAAAACTGTGGCATGCCCAAAGACAGAGGCGGCAGCGAAAAGGGCATTAAAACGGGGAGTCATGCAGGTTTTCCAAAAGGCCGAGTGCGAAGGGGTGGCATTTTGGCACGCTTGTCCCCCTAGCCATCCGGCGCAAGGGTGGCCGGTTATCCTTCGGTGTATGAGCACTTTTGATCTTTCCTCCGCAGACATCGCTGCCCTGGCGCAGTCTGATGTGGCTCGCGCCTTGTCTGAAGACGTGG
>JAIXVK010000372.1 GCA_027483085.1 Comamonadaceae bacterium
ATGTCAGATCGGATACGGGCAAACATGGTGGCAGTCTATCCCTTCAAGACCGGCTTGCCGTCTATCGCCACCAAATCCGCACTGCGGGCAGGCGATTGCGGGTTTTGCTGCAGGATGGCCTTGGCAATGCCGCGCAGGATGTGGATTTCCTCTTGCGTCACCTGCGCCCGGTTGAACAGGGCATTGAGCCGGGGCATCAGCTTTTTGGGCGCCGCAGGATCGAGAAAACCCAGCTGCACCAGCGACTGCTCCAGATGCGTCAACATGCCCGTGACCTGCGCCGCATCGGCCAGGTGTGACGGAGCGACAGGAGACTGAACTCCAAAACCACCCAAGGCCAAGCGCCACTCATAGGCAATGACTTGCAGGGCCGCGCCGATATTGAGCGAGCCGAAGGTCGGATTACTGGGAATGGACAGGCAGACATGGCAGCGGTAGACGTCTTCATTGCGCATGCCGAAGCGCTCAGAGCCGAACAAAAAGCCAATGCCCTGCTGCCCCTGCGCTGCAGGTTCAGATGCCAGATCATTGCCCGGCACAGATGGAACATGCGCGAGCAGCTCGTTTTTCGATAGCGCCTCGAAGTGCTCTCGTGGCGTGGTGGTGGGCGGCCCGAAGTCCCGCGGGGTCATGGCCGTGGCGCACAGATGGGTGATGCCATCTAGGGCCTCGTCCAGAGTGTCAACGATGCGGCACTTGTCCAGCACATCCAAGGCGCCGCTGGCGCGCTGGATGGTTTCTTCCCGGCGCAACACATTGGGCCACCGGGGCGCGACCAATACAAGATCGTCGAAACCCATCGTTTTGATGGCGCGGGCAGCGGCGCCCACATTGCCCGCGTGGCTGGTATTGATGAGGATGAATCGGGTGTGCATGCAGACTGAATGAGGCCAAATTGCTGCAACCGCACAAAGATAGGGTGCGCAACCAAAGCCGAACCGTTAAAATGCGCCTATTGTCGCCGCCTGCATCGCCAAGCGGTCCTTCCAGTTCTTCCCCCACAATTTATGACGCTTAATTTGCACCCCATGGCCAACGTGGCCATCAAGGCCGCCCGCACCGCCGGTTCCATCATCAACCGCGCTGCGCTGGACATCGAATCCGTTCGCGTGTCACAGAAAAAGGCCAACGACTTTGTCACTGAAGTGGACAAGGCTGCAGAGCAAGCGATCATAGAAACCCTGCTGACGGCCTACCCGGGCCACGGCATCCTCGCCGAAGAATCGGGCAGCGAATTCGGCGCCCGCGACTCTGAATACGTCTGGATCATCGATCCGCTGGACGGCACCACCAACTTCATCCACGGCCTGCCGGTGTACTGCGTGAGCATTGCTCTGGCGGTGCGCGGCAAGGTCGAGCAAGCAGTGGTGTACGACCCCACCCGCAACGACCTGTTTACCGCCACCAAGGGCCGTGGCGCTTACCTGAACGACCGCCGCATCCGCGTCTCCAAGCGCACCCAGCTCAAAGAGTCGCTGATTTCCACCGGCTTCCCCTTCCGCCAGGGTGACAACTTCAACCAATACCTGCAAATGATGGGCGATGTGATGCAACGCACCGCTGGCCTGCGCCGCCCCGGCGCTGCTGCGCTGGACTTGGCCTATGTGGCAGCAGGCTACACCGAAGGCTTCTTTGAGCTCGGCCTGCAACCTTGGGATGTGGCAGCCGGCTCTTTGCTGGTTACCGAAGCCGGTGGACTGGTGGGTAACTTCACCGGTGAAGCTGATTTCCTGGAGCAGCACGAGTGCCTGGCCGGCAACCCGCGCGTCTACGGTCAGCTGGTCAGCCTTTTGGGCAAATACAGCAAGTTCGCCCCTGCCGGCGAAAAAGCGGCGCTGCGTCAGGCGGCCATCGAAGCCGACAACCCAGTCGCCGCTGAGCCAGCAGCACCCGCAGCAAGCGGCGAAGACGCCCCCTTTTAATTGAAGCGAAACTCGGCCACCGGCACCGGTCGGCCGAACAGATAACCCTGAAACAAGGTGCAGCCCTGATCTAGCAGGAACTGGCGCTGCCCCTCGGTTTCCACCCCCTCGGCCACCACATCAAAGCCGAGGCTTCGCCCCAGGGCGAGCACCGTGCGGGCAATAGCCGCATCGTTGTGGTCGGTGAGCACATCCCGCACAAATGACTGGTCGATTTTGAGCTGCTGCAAGGGGAGCATTTTCAAATACGACAGCGATGAATAGCCGGTTCCAAAATCATCCAACGCAAAGCGCACGCCCAGGCTTCTGAGGGCGGCCATTTTCATGATGGCATCTTGGGTGTCGGTGAGCAGCAGGCTCTCCGTCAACTCGAGCTTGAGTAGTTTGGGGTCGGCTCCGGTTTGCTGGAGCGCACCCTGCACTTGGGACACAAACTCATCTTGGCGGAACTGACGGGCGCTCACATTCACCGCAACGGTCAGGTGGGCACTCAAAGGGTCTGACGCCCATTGCGCCAGCTGCGCGCACGCGGTTTGCAACACCCACACGCCCACCGGAATGATCAAGCCGGTCTGCTCTGCCAATGGCACAAACTCCAAGGGTGACACCAGACCGCGCGCCGGATGGAGCCAGCGCAACAGCGCTTCAGCGCCCACCACGGTTCTGTGCGCATCCACCACGGGCTGGTAATACAACATCAATTCACCGCGCTTCAGCCCGAGACGCAGGTCAGACTCCAGCTCGGCGCGTTGGGCCACCATCAACTGCATGGCCGGGTCAAAAAACCTGAGCGTATTACGGCCCGCCGCTTTGGCCTCGTACATTGCCAAGTCGGCTTGCTTGAGCAGCTCATCCACCGACTGGCGCTGCCCGTGAATCAGCACAATGCCCACACTGGGGGTGCTGTGGTGCGGGCCGCCGGGCAGGTCATACGGGGCATTCAACTGGAGCAGGATTTTTTGCCCCACGGCTTCGGCTTGGAGGCCAGCCTGGGCTGCGGTGCCATCGAGGTCCTGCAACAGAACAATGAACTCATCCCCACCCAGGCGGGCCACCGTGTCCGATTCACGGACGCAGGCCTGCAGACGCCTGGCAACCAGGGTGAGCAGCCGGTCGCCGACATCGTGCCCCCGGGTGTCATTGAGGTCTTTGAAGTTGTCCAAGTCAATGAACAGCAATGCTCCGTGCAGGCGCCCGCGGGCGCAGGCCGCCACTGCGTACTGCAAGTGGTCTTGCAGCAACCTGCGGTTCGGCAGATCGGTGAGCACATCGTAAAAAGCGAGCCGCTCAATCTTGGCTTCGTCCGCCTTGCGCTCGGTAATGCTCCGTCCGATGCCCCGGTAGCCCTTGAACACGCCATGCGAATCAAAAATGGGAGCGCCGCTGACAGAGATCCAAAACACGACGCCGTCCGCATCGTGGTCACACAGCTCCAGCTCATAGAAAGGCAGCCTTGCATCCAGCAGGGCGCGATGGGCTTGCCAATCAGCGTCTGTCATGTTGATCGCACCGGCATCCCATCGGGTCAGCCCGATATTCCGCTCCCCTGTTTTGGTCTTTCCGGCCTGTAAGGCGCCGTCAAAACGAATGAAGCGGTGGTCAGCATCCTGCTCCCAGTACCAGTCGGAGGAGAGCTCCGTCAGCGCTCGGAACCGGGCCTCGCTCTCCTGAAGCACCGCCAACGAGGCCTTGTGCTCAGTCACATCAGTCAGAGAGCCATACGCATTAAAGCGGCCCGTGGGCTCCAGAAAAACAATCGCTTTGCCGAACAGGCTGCGCACCGTGCCATCCCGCCGGCGGATACGGAACTCCTGGGCCCAAGTGGTCGCGTCCGATGCCGCGGCGTTCATGGACTTCAGCGTTTGGATGATGTCATCGCTATGCACCAAACGGAACACGCTGGCGGGGTTGGCACGCGCCTCCTCCGGAGTCACGCCAAAAATGTCACTGCACGCATCGCTCACAAACACAAAGCGACCGCTGTCGCGGGTGAACATCTCGAACTGAAAGACCATCTCCGGCAAACGGCTGGTCAAGCGCTGAATCACATCCAAACGCTGCTGCAGCACCTGCTCGGCCAATGCCTCTTCGGTAAAGTCCTGGACCACACCAAAATCCACATAGCTTCCGTCCTGACGGTGGTAACGGTGCATGCGACTGCGCCACCAGCGCACATCGCCGTCGCGGCAAGTCCACCGGAACTCTGCCAACCGGCCATCCATGGCCTCGCGCGCTGCGAGGTAGCGCGCCCGGTCTTCTTTGTGCAGACCGGCTTCCCACACATCAGGGCTGATCTTTTCAGTCCATGGGATCCGTGCCATCTGAAACAGGCCCCGGGACCACCGCGGTATGGAATGTCCCTGGGGCACGATCCAATGGCCCGCTTGGGCCAGTTTTTCGGTTTCTTCGTACAACTCCACCTGTCCGCGCAAGTCGTCATTGGCCTCCTGCAAGGCGTGCTCGCCCTCGACCACAGCCTCTTGGGCCACTCGCTGCGC
>JAIXVK010000647.1 GCA_027483085.1 Comamonadaceae bacterium
ACGCGGTCTATGGATTCATAGCCGGTCACGCCTTCGCAGCCGAGCCAGTCGATTTTTTCACCGGCCTCCAAGGCATCGCGACCGGCTTTGGTGCTGCGCTTTTGCACGGCGGTTTGCACGTTGGCCAGCAACACGTCGCGCGCCAGGGTGGACTTGCCGGAGCCGCTGACGCCGGTGATCGCGACCAAGCGCTTGAGCGGCACATGGGCAGTGACGCTCTGCAGGTTGTGCATCGTGGCGTTGGTTACCGTGAGCCAGTCGATTTTTGGCTTGAATACGGTTTCTGCTGGGCTCGCCGCGGGTAGCCCGGCAACAGGCTCCTCATGCATTTGCTGCGCAACTGCCAAATCGTCACCCGCTGCCGGGCTACCCGCGGCTGCGACGGACATTTTTGCGGTTCTGCGGTCGGCTAATGCGGCGTATTCGGCGGCTACCTTGGTGCGTTCAGCGAGTTCGGTGTTGGCGGCAGCGCTGTCCAGAATGCGGGCGGCCTCCACAGCGGCTTTCTGTGCTTTGGCACTGAGCTTCTTTGCAGGTTTACCCGAACCAGCGGTGGAGGTGCTTGCGCCGGAAGCCGATTTCGAGCTCGCAGCGCGAGCGTATGAGGCGCCCGGCGTAAGCGCCTCCGCCGCGTCGAGCACCAGTGTCTCCGCATGGCTAACCATTCCCCGACGCAAAGCCAAGGGATGCTTCATGGCGTGGAGTAGATAACGCCCCGTCTGCGACTCAGTTGCGTTCTGCACATCGGCAATCGAGCCCTGCGCAACCAGCCGCCCACCGCGCTTGCCGGCACTCGGCCCGATGTCGATGATGTGGTCGGCCCGGCGGATGGTGTCCTCGTCGTGCTCCACCACGACCAGCGTGTTGCCCTTGTCGCTTAAAGACTGCAAGGCGCCCAGCAAAATTTTGTTGTCGCGGGCATGCAGACCGATGGTCGGCTCGTCCAGCACATAGCACACGCCTTGCAGGTTGCTGCCCAATTGGGCTGCCAAGCGGATGCGCTGCGCCTCGCCGCCACTAAGGGTCGGCGCACCACGGTCGAGCGTGAGGTAGCCCAGGCCCACTTCTTCCAAAAACTCGAGGCGGCTGCGGATCTCAGGCACCAGGTCACGGGCGATGTCGCCCTCGCGGGTCGTCATGCCGCCGGCCACTTGCAGGGTCTGCACCCACGCACGCACATCGGTCACCGAGAGTCGCGCAATGTCGGTAATGCCCACCCCCGCAAACTTGACGTTGCGCGCCGTGGCATTCAGACGCGTGCCGTTGCAAGTGGAGCAGGCTTTGTCGTGCAAGTCTTCAATGTCGGCCTCGGCAAAAGTCTGCTCGCGGCCTTTGTTGTCGTCGTCTTTCACCGAATCATCAAACACCTTGCGCTGCTCTTTGGTGAGCGCCACGCCGGTACCTACGCAGTCGGGGCACCAGCCGTGTTTGCTGTTGTACGAAAACAAACGCGGGTCCAGCTCGGCATAGGATGTCGCGCACACAGGGCAAGCGCGCTTGGTGGAAAACACCTGCACCTTGCCCACGCCTGCAGCGGACTCGCCTGCCGCCATCACTTCACGCAGACTGCCAATGTCGCTCAGCACGTAGACCAAGCCCTTGCCGTGGGTAAGCGCGTCGGCCAGCGCCGTGCGCAACGCGAACTCGTTGGCAGGCGTCACATCCAGGCTGGCTACTGGCAACTCGATGTTGTGTTCCTTGAAACGGTCAATCCGCGGAAAACCACTGGTGGGCAGAAAGTTGCCGTCCACCCGCAAATGGGTGAAGCCCTTGGGTCGCGCCCAGTCGGCCAGCTCGGTGTACACACCTTTGCGCCCTTGCACCAGCGGTGCCAGCAGTCCAATGTGCTGGCCGCGGTAGTTCTTGAGCAACTGGGCCGCAATGCTGTCTGCGGACTGCGGCTCCACTGCCGCGCCGTCTTTGAAGCAATGCTGGGTGCCGAGCTTCACGTACAACAAACGCAAGAAGTGCCACACCTCGGTAGTGGTGCCCACTGTAGATTTGCGCCCGCCGCGCGAGAGCCGCTGCTCGATCGCCACCGTGGGCGGAATGCCATACACCGCATCCACCTCAGGCCGGCCCGCAGGCTGCACGATGGATCGCGCGTAGGCATTCAAGGATTCGAGGTAACGCCGCTGCCCTTCGTTGAACAAGATGTCAAACGCCAGCGTCGACTTGCCAGACCCCGACACGCCAGTCACCACACTGAACTTGCCGCGCGGAATATCCACCGACAGCGACTTAAGGTTGTGCTCCTTCGCATTGACGATACGGATGGAGTTCGACGTGTCAGCGAGCAGCGTCTCGGAGGTGGATGGGCTTGCGCCCGGGGCCGATTTGCTAATCGCGAAGCGAGTAGATGAGGCACTGGGCGCAAGCCCATCCGCCGAAGCAAGTGAGGAGAACGTGGCAGAAGATTCAGCCACTTCGTGGATCACCCCCATGGCCGCCGCATACTCCCTAAGCGCCTTGCCGGTGTGCGAAGTGGCATGCAACAACAAGTCTTCGGGCGTACCGTATGCCACGACCTGGCCGCCCGCATCACCACCCTCGGGGCCGAGATCAATCAACCAGTCCGAGGCGCGAATCACATCGAGGTTGTGCTCAATCACCACCAGCGAATGGCCGGCGTCCAGCAACTTGCGCAGCGCGCGCATCAGCTTGGCGATGTCTTCAAAGTGGAGTCCGGTAGTCGGCTCGTCCAGCATGAACAGTGAACCCTTGCGTGCAAGGAACTGCTTGCTGGAGCTAGCACTCTTGGCTGCCTCGGCCAGAAAACCTGCAAGCTTGAGGCGCTGCGCCTCACCACCCGACAGCGTAGGAACGGGCTGCCCCAGCTTCACATACTCCAGCCCCACATCCACGATGGGTTGCAGCACGCGAATGACTTCGCGGTCCGCGCTGAACAGGTCCGCCGCTTCGCTCACGGTGAGCCCCAGCACATCGGCCACATTCACATTGCGACCCTTGCGCTCAATCGTCACTTCCAGAATCTCGGGGCGGTAGCGCTTGCCGTCGCAGTCCGGGCAACGCAAATACACATCGCTCAGAAACTGCATTTCCACGTGCTCAAAGCCCGAGCCGCCGCAGGTAGGGCAGCGGCCATCGCCGCTGTTGAAGCTGAATTTGGCGGCGGTATAGCTGCGCTCCTTGGACAAGGCAGCGCCCGCGAACAACTCGCGAATTGCGTCCCACGCTCCCACATAGCTCACCGGGTTGGAGCGTGCCGTTTTACCGATAGGCGACTGATCCACAAACACCATGTCGCTCAGCTGCTCCGCACCCAGCAGGCTGGTGTGGGCGCCGGGTGTTTCGGTGGCTTTGCCGAAGTGGCGCAACAAAGCGGGGGCCAGCACGTCCTGAATCAGCGTGGACTTGCCGGAACCGGACACACCGGTGACGCACACGAGGCGCTGGAGCGGAATCTCTACCGATACATTCTTGAGGTTGTGCTCGGTGACACCTTCGAGGATCAGGCGCGGGTGGTTGGGTGCGACCATGCGCTTGAAGCCCATGCCCACCTGCTTGCGACCGCCCAGGTAGGCGCCGGTCATGG
>JAIXVK010000645.1 GCA_027483085.1 Comamonadaceae bacterium
ACCACCATGCCCGACCCCTACTTTCTGGAAAACGCTAACCCCCTTACCTGGGACCGGGTCGCCCTGCAGCTCGTGACGCTGGTAACCGTGCTGGTGCTGAGCGTGCTGCTGGTGCGCGGGCTCATACGCCCGCTCAACCGGATTGCCTCGGCCGCCAAGGCCTTTGGCAGCGACACGGCGCCCGAAAGCGTGCCCGAAACCGGCACCGCCGAGCTGCGCCGCACCGCACGCGCCTTCAACGAAATGCAGGCCCGCATTCAGGGCTATCTGGTGGACCGGGAGCGGCTGTTTCTCGGCATCTCGCACGGGCTTAAGACACCCATCATGCGGCTCAAGCTGCGCACCGAATTGCTGGACGACGACACCCTACGCGCCGAGTTCCACGAAGACCTGGACGACCTCGATGTCATGGTCAAAGCAGCGCTGCAAAGCGTGAAAGACACCGACATCCACGAGAACCTCACCCCCGTGCGGCTGGACACTCTGCTCGCCCGCCTAGCTCAACGCCCGATTCACCCCGACGCCACCATCGAATGCAATGCCGAAGCCCTGAGCGTGCTCGGCAAACCCCTGGCGCTGGAGCGCGCACTGAGCAATCTGCTGGACAACGCGGTGCTCTATGGCGAGCGGGTGCAGGTGCGCCTGAGCCTGCAGGGCAGCCGCGCGCTGGTGGAGGTGCGCGACTTCGGGCCCGGCATTGCGCAGGCCAGCATGTCGGCCGCGTTTGAGCCGCATGTGCGCCTCAGCCACGGCCAGCAACAAAACCGCACCGGGACTGGACTGGGCTTGGGCATTGCGCGCAACATCATCCAGGCCCACGGCGGCGAGATCAGGCTGCACAACCACGCCGAGGGCGGGCTGGTGGTGACAGTGTTGCTGGCTGCGCTGCCTGCGGAGTGACCGGCTCGCCGGTATGTCCACCAACGAACAGACCGGCCGCCCCATCCCCCTTACTGTGATGACTCTCAGGCCTGCATGGCCTGCCACAGTTTTCACTTTAAGGATTCCCCATGAAAACCACCCACACCTTGCTGACCAGCGTCGCCATGGCAAGCTGCTTGCTGTTTGCCGGCACTGCCATGGCGCAGATGTCTCCGATTGATTACAAGGCCAGCAAGGCGCGTATCAAAGACGACTACAGCACCGGCAAGAAAAACTGCAACGCCCAGTCCGGCAATGCGCGCGACATCTGTGTCGCTGAAGCCAAAGGCAAAGAGTCGGTAGCCCTGGCAGAGCTGGAAAACAGCTACAAGCCCACCCTCAAAACACAATACAAAGTGCGCACCGAGCAGGCAGAGGCCACCTACGACGTGGCCAAGCAAAAGTGTGACGACCTCTCGGGTAACCCCAAAGACGTGTGCGTGAAAGAAGCCAAAGCCGCCCGTACCGCGGCCAAAGCCGATGCGGAGGTGCAAATGAAAACCACCAAAACCAACGCTGATGCCAAGAGCGACAACAAAGAAGTCCGCACCGACGCCGCTGCCGACAAGCGCGCCGCCGACCTGAAGGTGGCGGAAGAGAAGTGCGATGCTTTGGCCTCCGGCACCAAAGACGCCTGCATGGCCGACGCCAAGGCCAAGTTCGGCAAGATGTGAACCGCCAGACGCAAAAAAGCCGGCTACCAGAGCCGGCTTTTTTGTGGGCGCTTAGCGCTTAGTAGCTGCTACGGCCGCCGCGGTAGCCATCCGAGCTGCCACGGTCTTCACGCGGACGGGCCAGGTTGACCACAATGGAGCGGCCATCCACGGATTGACCGTTCAAACCGTCAATGGCGGCTTGGGCAAATGCGGGGGTGCTCATTTCCACAAAGGCAAAGCCTTTGGAACGGCCGGTGTCGCGGTCCATCATGACCTTGGCGGAGGTCACTTCGCCGAATTCGGCGAAATTGCTCTGCAAGCTGTCATCGGTGACGGAGTAGGGCAGGTTGCCCACGTAAATTTTGCTGCTCATGGTGAGCCTTTCAGTGAGTGCGCTGTCAGCCCGGGTGGCTGGGGTGCGCGGGTTTGCAGCCTTTGCGGGCGGCGGAATAGGGTGATGTGTGTGGTGTGCGTCCGGCCTGCTTCAGCAGGTTTGCGGATTGGCACTGCCGGTTTCAAGCCAGCCTTGGGTAATGGCATACACGCGGGCGGCTTCGCGGGAGACAAACTCGCAGTCGAAGTTGAAGACCCGGCAGTAAGCGCCTTTGCTCTGGCTGCGTTGGACAGCGATGGAAGCACGGAACAGACCGGTGCTGGTTTCTTGCGTTGCGGGCGAAACAATGTAGTTGCCCATCGGGATAGCGGATTCGAAATTCTGATTCATTTAAAGGGAGAGGTGCGGGCCACGTTGTAAGGCCGGCTTGAGCAAAAAGAGATTCGGTTGGCTGCTGCTCTGCAGATCAACGCGGTCGACAGGTGTCGAATAAACCGGGAACCAACGGCAGGAGACATCTCGTGGTGGTTCTCGTGGAACAGGGGTGTGTTGGGAGGTACACCGCATTCCTGCCTCGAATTATATGCATGCAGGAATAAAAGTCAACTCATTTATTCTCAATGGTTATAAACAGCGCTTCCGCCCCGGGTACGACAGCGCACCGACAGCCCCCAACGCCCCGCCTAAGGTGCAGCTTGTGCAACCTTTGTTGCATGCCGGTGATGAGCCGGACCACCTTTTCAGGAGCGAGTCATGGGTATCAACAAAGACCAAATCAAAGGGCGCACACAAGAAGCCAAAGGCAAGGTCAAAGAGGTCGTGGGCAAGGCCCTGGGCAACAAGTCGCTCGAGGTCAAAGGCAACGTCCAAAAGAACCTGGGGGCGGTGCGCGCCTCGGTGGGTGATGCCAAAGAAAGTGTCGCCAAAGCCATCAAGCGCTCATAAAACCAGCGGCAGGAGCCCCCCACAACCACCTATGCCACTACTCTCGATCCAACAGAGCCGTTTCGCCTACTTTGCAGACTTCGGGGTTTATGGCGTGTGCGTG
>JAIXVK010000191.1 GCA_027483085.1 Comamonadaceae bacterium
ATGCCCTGCCGCAGAGCGCTCTCTTCGGTCTGCAGCATCATGTACCCGCGACACCATGAGCTCTCCAGCGGGATGATCGTAGAGACCTCGCCATGGATGATGCGGTCGTGCACCACATACGGGGGCTCGGCCGTCACGGTCGCGTTAGGAAACATGGACCGCATGGAGGACAAGGTCAGATCCACAATCCCCTCTACCAGCGCGGTGGGGTAGCGCAGGCTAAAGATGGAGCGCTCGACGCCGAGGCGTAACTGCTCGATCTCCCCCGTAGCCCAAGGGTACCGGATGAACTCCCGGTACAGCGCATTCAAGTCACCGGTGGTAGTTCTGCGTAAAAAAATGGGGAGCTCGGGGCGCAAGCGGTGGATCGACTCTGCAAGATGCAGCGCATCATGGGTGCCACAAGGCAAGTCCTCTGCCAGCAGCACACCAGCCAAGTCTTTGTTTTGTTCGAGGCAGCCCAATGCGTCATGGGAGGTGCGCAGCAAGGGGAGCAAGCCTACAGAATCGCAAAAATCAGAGAGCAACTTGCACTGGTGGGCATCGTGCTCCAGCAACAGTACTTTGGCTTCCAGGTGGGTAGTTTCTGTCATGGATAGGACTCTGGCTTAGGCTTAATCGGCACTTCATCCTACACCGTCGCTCAGGCTATTTGGGACAAAAAAACCTGACTCCTCACAGTGGGTAATGCAGTGAAAAAGTACATCAAGAGCGGGCGTGTTGCAGGAAGTTACACAAAACGCCGTCGTGAACCTGATTAGAGAGAGCATAGGGTCAGTTCTTAGTCTGAAGAGACTAATGCGCATCAGACCTCAGGTCCCTAAGATCCTCTGGGGTTTTTCTTAGTAGCCCAATCATTTAAACCAAGGGGAGTCTTATGGTCAGTTTTAAAAAATCCGCACTTATCGCCAGCATGGCGCTCATGTCATTCACACAACAAGCCTCTGCCAACGCCACACTGACCTTCGGTGATGTCCGAATTGGTGTGCAGAGCTTGGGAGCCCTAGGAGGCAACGGAGTAGGCATTTCGTTTGCCGGCGTGGGCGACGCCATCATGCCGGGTTGCCTGTGCGAAGGTTGGGGCGCCTCGTACGACTCAGTATTTGGCTACTCCGGCAACGAAAATGGTGGCGACATCAATGTGAGCGCATTGAGCTTCTCGTCTACAGCGTCAACTGCGGTGTCATCGGTACTTGTGGGGTCGAGCCTGAGCGTAACCCAAGCCTATGCGCCTTCTGCCAGCGCCGGTTTGTTCAAGAATACTGTCACACTCACCAACACTGGCGTATCCACGGTGTCGGACGTTCGATACTCGCGCTCGATGGATTGGGATATTCCCCCGACCACTTTCAGCGAGTATGTGACCATCAACCGTGGTACATCCAGCAACCTGATCTTTTCTAATGACAACGGTTTTGGCACACCCAACCCCTTGGAAAATCCAAGTGATATCGCTTCCGGCACGCGCAACGTCAGTTTTGTAGATTCCGGCCCGACTGACCACGGCGCGTTTTTTACTTTCGGATTTGGCTCGTTGGCAGCTGGAGAATCTAAGACCTTCAATATTTTTTACGGCGCAACAGCTTCAGAAGCCTCCGCGTTGAGCGCGCTGGGCACTGTGGGTGCTGAGGTTTTTTCTTTGGGCCAGTCAAATTCGGGCGGTCAAATGACAGGTAGCCCGGCAACCTACATTTTCGGATTCTCCGGCGTGGGTGGAGCACCTGTGATCCCAGCTGTACCGGAACCGGAAACCTACGCCATGCTGTTGGCTGGGCTCGGCTTGCTTGGCGCTGCGGCACGCCGCAAGAAAACGCAAGCCTAGGCACATCCAAAGGGGGTTGTAGCTACAGCGCTCGCACCGACCACAGACCGGCATGCGCCGGCCTGTGGGGCCTTGATCAGGCAGCCTTGTCCTTGCGGCGGCGGGCAATGGCGCCCATCAGGCCCAAACCGGCCAGCAACATGGCGTAGGTCTCAGGCTCGGGAACCGCTGTAACCGAAATGGAGCCGTGATAACCGGTGCTGGCAATATTGCTGTAACCATTCACCTTGAATACAAAGGTGGGGTTGGTGGTGCCATCAATATCAAAAGAGCGCGTGGCCATGTAGCTGATCGGGATCTGGTTCAGCGTAGCGGATGTGACAGTGATCGGGTCCCGGGTCGCAACGTTGCCGCTGGCCTGCTCCATGAAGTTCAGCTCCACATAGTACGCACCCTCTGGCCAAGGACCACTGGCACTTTGAAAGGTGATGGTGTCGGTGCCGGCCACATTGGCCGCGCCGCCCAGCAGGGGGCCGGTGAGGAAGTCGGAGTCATAGTCCGCTTGCCAGTAGCCGGGTGCAGTTTCGTTCAAAAACACACTCATGGTTCCGGCTTGTGCGCCGGCAGACAGGCACAGCAAAGTGGCGATGGAAAGGGCTTTTAGTTTCATGGGGGCTCCCGTGCATGGGTTGGTTGAGCCTGCATCAAGATGACATCCTGAGCGCTCGGAGCCATTGTTTTGCGTGGGCTGATTCCACTCAGTGCGCCAGCGTACGCAGGGGGCATCCATTCGGGCTATGCCCAGGCTTGAAGCGCGCGGGCTCTTGCTGAAGACATTGCGTTCGCGGGGATTTTCGGTCGAGCTTGCGGCAATCTTGGGGCTGTGGCTACCATTTGTAGCTACCCAACTACTCCTTCGACTTTTTAAGCCATGCCACTTCTCCACCTGCCTGCTCCCCCAAGGCTGCCCCACTTCAGGCGGGCTAAGCACGCCGCCGCTTGGCTCATGTGGATCTTGGCTGTCGGCGTGGGGGCCATCAGCCCGGCAAACGCTGACGAGTTCGACTGGAGCATCGGCACTTATGTTGGCAAATACCACGACGCGGAGCCTGCAGGCGCTTTGGCAGGTCGCGCAAATTACGCCGAGCATTACATGCTCGCTGTCACCGGCAGCAAAACTGTGTGGCGCCACAAAGAGTGGCCTATCGCCATTGAGTTGGATGCGATGGCGGGCCAGCAAAGCGGCTTGGCCAGCCTGACAGAGGTTGCCTTCGCGCCCGCTTTGCGCTGGAGTGGCTTTCCTTGGCGGGATGTTTTGCGCAC
>JAIXVK010000536.1 GCA_027483085.1 Comamonadaceae bacterium
GGCGCCCACCGGCCAGCCGCCGCCGGGCAAATGCGCATCCAAGAGCGCATCGCCCGTGGCCTGCACCGCCTCTGTGGGCGTGGCCAGCGTGTGCGCGTGCCAGACACCGGCGTGGATGTCCTGCGGGTCCGGCACACCGGTGGCCGAGGCCGTGTCAGCAAGATGGGAATGGCGCGCAGCGCTAGTCATGGCAAGGGCTTCAATAAATTACTGTATTTTTAAACAGTATATGGAAAAGCCCTCTGCTATCAAAATCAAGAACAGGGTTTGCAAGCCCGGCGGGCGCTGGCGGGGCAGTGGGTTCTATGCGGTGCGCCTGGGGGGCCCGCTGCGCTCAGTGCTTGATCAGCACCACCCCGATGGCGACCAGCCCGGCTGCCAGAAGCCCCGGGCGCAAGCGCCCTTCCCGGAACCAGAGGTAGCCGATCAGTACCGCAAAGATGACCGAACTCTCCCGCAAGGCAGCGACCACTGCAATCGGCGCCTGCGTCATGGCCCAGAGCACGATGGCATAGGCCGAGGTGGCCACACCGGCACCCAAAAAGCCCGTGGCCCAGTGCCGCCGGACATAGCCCGCCAGCGCATCCGGGCGACGCAGCCACTGGTAGGCGATCACGCCCCAGGGCTCCAGAAGCGCCAGAACGAGCACATAGCCCACCGGATTGCCGGAGAGGCGCGCGCCCTGCCCGTCCACCAGGGTATAGGCGGCAATGATGAGTGCATTGAGCAATGCCGCTTTACCGGAGGGGTGCGACAACACCTCGCGCCAACGCTGCCCGCTGGCCTGGGCAATACACGCCACACCGGCCAGAATGCCGGCCACCCCCGCCCACATGGGCACGGAGAGTGACTCGCCGAGTAGCGGGGCCGACACGAGGCACACCAACAAGGGCGCCAGCCCCCGCATGAGCAAATAGCTCACCGCCAGTTGGCCGCCTTCGTAGGTGCGCATCAACAGCAGGATGTAGACGGTGTGCAGCAGGGCGGATGCCACCAAGTAAGGCGCACTGTCCCATGCGGGTAGGCCCACCCAAGGCAGCAGCACCATCGCCAGCACCGCGCTGCAGCCATGCATCAGGACGGTGTAGAGGCCTTTGTCGGGCGCGCCCCGGATCATCGCGTTCCAGCTGGCGTGCATCAGGGCGGCGGCCAACACCGCCAGCACCACCCCTGCGCCCAGACTGCTGCCGCTGGCCTCAGGTGGCATCGGCGCTGTCTGCCAGTTCGCCATCGCGCAGCATGCGCTGGCGCCCGCCTTGTGCATGGGCAAACAGGGCTTCTGATACGCCCAAACCGTCGCGCGCTTCGAGCAGGTCGACGATGGCGCTATGCTCCTCGGCGAAGCGGGGAATGGCCATGGGCGCCAGCAGATTGCGACGGCGGAACAAGGCCAGCAGCTTGCACAGCTTGCGGTAGTGCCCGGTGAGTATGGTGTTGCCGGTCATGGCAACGATGCAATCGTGAAAACTCAGGTTCAACTCATGAAAGCGGGCCACGTCGTCAGGCTGCACGTTGCGCATCGCCTCGGTCATGTCGCGCAGGGTGCGCAGTTGGTCGGGGGTGATGCGCGCTGCCAGCAAGCGGCCGGCACAGGCGTCCAGCCCGGCGCGTACATCGTAAATATCGGCCGCCTCCGAGAGCTTGATCTCGCGCACCCAGGCACCCCGGTTTTTTTCCTGGCGGATGAGGCCGGTTTCCTCCAACGAACGGAAGGCCTCGCGTAAGGGCCCGCGCGAGGTGCCGAAGCGCTGGGCCAGCGCAATTTCATTGAGTTTGGTGCCGGGCAGCAGCTCACCGGCCAGGATCATCTCTTCAATGGACTCCACCACCAGGCGGGTCAGCGAGGTGCTTTGCACCAGGGCCAGGGCATTTCCTGCGGAGTGACTGAGGAGTGTGGGCATCAAAAAGACCGGGAGATGGAAAAGTGGGCGAATTATAGACACGGATTGAAAATTGTAGATTGTCAACAATCTGTCACGCAGCCCCTTTAATCTTCGCTCCGTCGCAGCCTCGCAGGGTGCCCGAACCGGGTCCGCAGTCTGCAACAACGACTATCCGACCACCCTCAGGAGCCCCCATGACACTCAATCAGATCAAGCTGTCTTTGCTGACCGCTTTGCTGGCAACCGCAGCCGTGCTGCCTGCCCATGCGCAGAAAACCGTGTTGAACGTTTACACCGCGCTGGAAACCGACCAGCTCAAGGCATACCAAGAGTCTTTCAACAAGTCCTACCCGGACATTGAAATCAAATGGACACGCGACTCCACCGGCATCGTGACTGCCAAGCTGCTGGCCGAAAAAAACAAGCCGGTGGCCGATGCCATCATGGGTGTAGCAGCCTCCAGCATGGTGGTGTTTGACCGCAACAACATGCTCGAGCCTTACGCCCCCGCCAACCTGAAGGCGATCAACCCCCGCTTCACTTCCGGCAGCGCAAAGCCCACCTGGGTGGGTATGAACGTGTGGGGCGCCGCCATTTGCTACAACGTGGTCGAAGCCACCAAGCTGGGCCTGCCCCGCATCGAAAGCTGGAAGGACCTGCTCAAGCCCGAGTTCAAGGGCAAGATCGTGATGCCCAATCCCAACTCCTCAGGCACCGGCTTTCTGGACGTGACCGCCTGGTTGCAAATGTTCGGCACCAAGGGCGGCTGGGACTACATGGACAAGCTGCACGACAACATCGCCGTGTACACCCACTCTGGCTCCAAGCCCTGCGTGATGGCTGCTGCCGGCGAGTTCCCGGTAGGCATTGCGTTTGAATACCGCGCCAACGTGTTGCGCACCAAGGGTGCCCCGATTGACGTGCTGTTCCCGCAAGAAGGTCTGGGCTGGGATCTTGAGTCCACAGCCATCGTCAAAGGCACACCCAATATGGTCGCCGCGCGCAAGCTGGCTGACTGGGCATCCACCCGCGAAGCCAACGAGTTGTATGCCAAGAACTTTGCGATCACTGCCATCCCCGGCATTGCCACCCGCCTGAAATATGTGCCGACCGACTACGAGAAGCGCCTGGTCAAGAACGACTTCAAGTGGATGGGTGAGAACCGCGAAGCCATCCTGACCGAATGGCAACAGCGTTACTCCGCCAAGTCTGAGCCCAAAAGGTAAAGCACAAACCGCAGCACCGGAACCCGCCATGACACATTTGGACATTCAAGGCCTGAACAAGCGATTCGGCCCGTTCACCGCCCTTGAAAACATAGAACTCCATGTGGCCAAAGGCGAGTTCGTGGTGCTGCTGGGCCCCTCGGGCTGCGGCAAGACCACCTTGCTGCGCACGATCGCGGGGCTGGAGCGACAGGACAGCGGAACCATCCTCCACGCCGGGCGGGACATTTCGTCCTTAGCGCCCGGACAGCGCGACTACGGCATCGTGTTTCAGTCGTACGCGCTTTTTCCCAATCTCAACGTCGGCCAGAACGTGGCCTACGGTCTCAATAGCCGCAAAGCCGGGCGCGAGTCGTTCCGCCAACGGGTGGACGAAATGCTGGCCCTGGTGGGCCTGCCGGGTACCGAGAGCAAATACCCGTCGCAACTCTCGGGCGGACAGCAGCAACGCATTGCATTGGCACGTGCGCTGGCCACCCGACCTGACTTGCTGCTGCTGGACGAACCGCTCTCTGCACTGGATGCCATAGAGCGGGTGCGCCTGCGCTCTGAAATTCGACAGCTGCAACAAACTCTGGGGGTGACCACCATCATGGTGACCCACGACCAGGAAGAGGCCTTGGCCATGGCCGACCGCATCGTGGTGATGCGCAGCGGCCGCATTCAACAAACCGGCACGCCGCACGACATTTACCGCGCTCCGGGCAACGATTTTGTAGCCGACTTCATCGGCCGCAGCAACCTCATCAGCGCCCGTGCGGTGGATGCTTACCAGGTCGACTACCGTGGCCTGACCTTGCGCTGTGCGCAGACACTGGACCCCGGCAAGGACTACCGATTCAATGTGCGGCCGGAAGACGTTCAGCTGATCGACGGTGCCGATGCATACGAAAACAGCCTGTATGTCCGCATAGTCAAAAGCGAGTTTCTGGGACCTTATTCCCTGCTCACCCTAGAGCCTACCCACCACCATCTGCCGCCGCTGCAGGCCCAGTTTTCGAGCAACTACCTCGCCGGCCGCACGCTGGAGGCAGGCAGCCATATCCGCATTGCCATTCCCGCCACCTGCTTGTGCCGGATGCCGGACGCCCCATGAGCCCGCTGCTGGACTTCTACCGCGCGCGCCTGGAGCGCTTCCATGCCCGGGACGCCGGCCCGGGTGTGCTCCTGATGCTGGCCGCACTGGCGTTGAGCCTGTTTCTTTTATTGCCGCTGGGCACCCTGCTGATGCGCAGCGTGCTGGACGACAACGGGCAATTCAGCCTGCTGCGTTTTCATGCGTTTGCCACCGCCCCCGGCATGGCAGAAGCCGTGTGGAACACGCTGTGGATTGCAGTAGCTGTCACCTGCCTGGTGGTACCCGCCGCCTTTTTGTATGCCTATGCGCTGCAACGGTCATGTATTCCATTGAAAGGGCTGTGGCGGGTGCTGGGCCTTTCGCCGCTGCTCGGTCCGTCATTGGTGGGTGCCATCTCTTTCATTCAATGGTTCGGCACCCAGGGGGTCTTGAAGTCGTGGTTGGGTGGCATGAGCGTCTATGGCGCGCCGGGCATCATCCTGGGCACGGTGTTTGCCAGTTTTCCGCATGCACTGATGATTCTCATCGTGGCCCTAGGCACCACGGATGCCCGCCTGTTTGAAGCTGCCGACGCCTTGCGGGCCAGCCGGTGGCGCAGGTTCTACACCGTCACATTGCCGGCGGCCAAATACGGCATCGTGAGTGCAGCGATGGTGGTATTTGCCTACTCGGTGAGCGAGTTCGGCATACCCAAGGTAATAGGCGGAAACTTCAAGGTGCTGGCCGTCGAGATCTATGTCCAGGCTGTGGGCCAACACAACCTGGGACGCGGGGCGGTGGTGGCACTGCTCTTGCTGTTACCTGTGGTGATGGCTTTTCTGGTGGACCGGCACATGCA
>JAIXVK010000290.1 GCA_027483085.1 Comamonadaceae bacterium
ACCTTCAACGAGGACACGCTGGAGATCACCAGCAGCGAAACCAAGCTGGAGCGGGTGCCGATTGCCCACAACCTGCGCCACGACCAGCTCGACAGCGTGGTCACCGAGCAGTGGCTGACCGACGCGTCGTTTAACCATGAAAATGACACCCAGCCCGCAGCGGGTCTGCGCGAGCAGCTATCATTTTTGCACCGCTTGGCGCGCGACCTGAAGGCCAAACGCGAGATCGTGCGCGGCAAACCCGAGACCTTCAACCGCCCGGACTATAACTTCCGCCTGCAAGGCAACGATGGTGCCGAACCGCAGGGCGACGAGACTGTGCTCATCAGCATCCGCCAGCGCGGCGCGCCACTCGACCTGATCGTGGCCGAGGCCATGATCCTGGCCAACAGCACCTGGGGCAGCTGGCTTGCCGAGATGGGCGTGCCCGGCATCTACCGCAGCCAGGCATCGCTGGCGCCCGGCGTCAAAGTGCGCATGGGTACCAAGGCCCTGCCGCATGCGGGTATCGGCGTCAAAGCGTATTCGTGGGCGACCTCGCCGCTGCGTCGCTACACCGACCTGGTGAACCAGTGGCAGATCATTGCCTGTGCCCGCCACGGCAAGACGGCGGCGCTCGTCGCCCCCTTCAAGCCGAAGGACGCCGAGCTGTTTGCCATCATCTCGTCGTTTGATGCGGCTTACAGCGCCTACAACGGTTACCAGGGCGCCATGGAGCGCTTCTGGACCATGCGTTACGCCCAGCAGCACGGCATCACCGAGCTCACCGCCAGCCTGTTCAAAGACGGCATGGTGCGCGCCGACGACATTCGGCTCGTTTTACCAGTCAGGCGCGCCAAAGGCCGGCCCCGCCACGCCAAGGTGCGCGTCAAGCTCGGCGAGATGGACCTCATCACCCTGGATGTGCATGGCACGGTGCTGGAACGCCTGGACGCACCGGTCGAGACAGAGGCCACCGAAGACGAGGACGACAGCGAAGACGATGTGGCAGGCCCGATCGCGATTGCGGTGGAAGTGAACGAAGCGCCGGACGCCGGCGGTGATAATCCCACCCCGTGAATCTGCGCAAACTGACCACGCTCCAATGGGCTCTGGGTGTATCCATCGCGGTACACGCGGCGCTGTTGACCGTGCGTTTTGTAGACCCTGAGGCCTTTAACCGGGTGTTCGAGGACCAGCCACTGGAAGTCATTCTGGTGAACGCCAAGAGCAAAGAAAAACCGGAAAAGGCCCAGGCGATTGCCCAAACCAATTTGGCCGGTGGTGGCGATGTGGAAAAAGGCCGCGCCACCAGCCCCTTGCCGCCCTCGGCGTTTACCGACATCGGCGACACCCTCGAAGAAGAGAGCGCACGCAAACTGCAAAGCCTGCAGGAGCAGCAAAACCTGTTGCTCGCGCAAGTCAAGAGCCAACTGGCCGCCCTGCCCCCGCCCGATCCCAACAAACTGGCAGACAAATCAGACCAGGCCGAGCGCGAGGAAAAGCGCCGGCAGCTGATCAAGTTGCTGGCCGAGATCGAGCGGCGCATCAACATGGAGAACGCGCGCCCGAAAAAGCGCTATGTGAGCCCCTCTGTGCGTGAAGAGGTGTATGCGGTCTATTACGACCAGCTGCGCCAGCGTATCGAGGAAAAAGGCACCGACAACTTCCCCCAAAGCGGCGGCAAGAAGCTGTATGGCGAGCTGACGATGATCGTTACCATCAACTTTGATGGCCGGGTCATCGACGCTGAGGTGGTACAGAGCTCGGGCAACCCGGTGCTCGACAAGCGCGCCCAGGCGATTGCCCGCTCGGCAGGCCCATTCGGCAACTTCAATGCCGCCATGCGGCGCCAGGCAGACCAGATTCTGGTGGTGTCCCGCTTCAAGTTCA
Source organism: Comamonadaceae bacterium (assembly GCA_027483085.1). Classification (GTDB taxonomy): domain Bacteria; phylum Pseudomonadota; class Gammaproteobacteria; order Burkholderiales; family Burkholderiaceae_C; genus Allorhodoferax. The sequence goes on from JAIXVK010000290.1 coordinate 1,873, forward strand.
CCCGTGACGAGACATTGGAAGCCAAGGTCTCGTCCTCCGCGGCCCGATGAGATCGCTGTTGCGTTGGGTGCTGCTGTGTGGCGTGGCGTTTGTCTCGCTCCAGCTGTATTTTGTGGGCCGGATTGCCGCCATGGCGGTGATCGACCCGCAGTCCACCGCCTTTGAACGCTCAGAGGCTTGGCGAGTCGCCCGGGAGCGCGACACCTTCCGCTGGCGCCAGGAGTGGGTGCCTTACGAGCGGATTTCAGACAACCTGAAACGCGCCGTGATTGCCTCGGAGGACGATAGCTTCCGCCAACACGACGGGGTGGATTGGGAAGCCTTGGAAAAGGCATGGGCCAAAAACGCCAAGGCAGAGCAGCGCGCCGAGCAGCGCCTCAGCCAAGGTAAGGCCAGCACCAAGCCCCCGAAGATTGTGGGCGGCTCCACCATTACGCAGCAACTGGCCAAGAACCTGTTTTTGTCGGGCGAGCGCACCTTGCTGCGCAAGGGCCAGGAGTTTGTGCTGACCTTGCTGCTGGAGCAGTTGCTGAGCAAGCAGCGCATTCTGGAGATTTACCTCAATAGCGTGGAATGGGGCGAAGGTGTGTTTGGCGCGGAGGCCGCGGCTCAACACTATTTCCGCAAGCCCGCCAGCAAGCTCAGCGCCTACGAGTCGGCCCGATTGGCGGTCATGTTGCCGCGGCCCAAGTTTTTTGAGAAGACGCCTAATTCGGGCTACCTGAACAGCCGTGCTGGCACCATCGTGGCGCGGATGGCGGACGCGCAGCTGCCCTGAGTTTGTTTCTGGCTTGAGGTGCTGTTGCTCTTGCCCGCAGCGGAACA
>JAIXVK010000479.1 GCA_027483085.1 Comamonadaceae bacterium
GACTACTTTGTCAAGGACGCTTTCAGGAACGAGTTGCGCCGGGTGCTCAATCGGGGCGAGGCTGTTAACGCCCTCAAGCGCGCCATTTATACCGGCCGGATCAGCCCGGCGCAGGCCAAACGTGTCGATGAAATGCAGGCTGTGGCCGATGCGTTGAGCCTGATGGCCAACATCGTGATGGCGTGGAATACCTCACAGATGCAGGCGGTCCTGGATCGCTGGTCGAACCGCCGCCAGGTCATTCCACCGGAACTGATCGGGAAGATTGCGCCCACCAGGCTGGAGAGCATCAACTTGCGGGGTGTGTTTCGCTTCCCGGTTGACCGCTATGCTGACCAAATCCTGCCTTCGCGGCCAAATGCATCGATAACTGGCACCAATGGATGAAACCGACCACGGTTTGACGCCACGAATCGCAGATTTGAAAGTGAACAGGAAAGTCAATGAAATCAACGATCTACCAACACCACCTCCGCGCCAGTGCTAGCTTTTCGTACCGTCACTTATTGCACTGAAAACGAGGAGACCCCAAATACCGGTGGATAGTGGTCTTCGAGCCGGTACCCAATTCCGCGCGTATGGCGTCTATGGACGGGTTGACACCACTGGCCAGCAGCTTGTTGCGTGCCCGCACAACCTCAGATTTGTAAATTCCTGATCTGGCCATGATCCACCTTTATTTGATACTAATTACATACCACGATAATACATACCAATTTAATAAAATTCAAGGCGATTAATTTCAATAATTTGAGATTTGATAATAGTGGATTATCAAATGTGATGATCGATAAGAGCTAATTTTTGCTTAAAATGACTTCCAGACTCAAGATGAGATGCTCAAAAAAGTTTGAAGTGCAGACTCCTATCCCGATGAAATGATCCGGAATAGGCTCATAACCGCATCTCGGTACACGCGTATCAAAGATGACATTGGGAGCGGGCTAAAGATGTAAATCATCTCAAGCGGATCTCTCGCAATGCCAGGCCCAGTAATGCCAAAATGCAGAAAACAGCACCAGAATAAAAAGTAGCTTCTGGCCCATGGCTTTCCCATAGCCAACCCGCAAAGCCACTTGCGAGCAACATCGCAACACCGCATATGAGGCTGAAGACACCGTATGCGGTTCCTCGCAAGTCTGCCGGTGCAGTGTCGGCAACCATAGTGGCCAGCAAGCCTTGTGTCATGCCCATGTGTACGCCCCAAAGTGTGACACCAGCCAGCATCGTCATCCAATCACGCCCGCTTGCCAAAACGCAATCGGCCAGTACCAGTACCACTAGTCCTAACGCCAATAGTTTGGTGTGACTCATGCGATCCGAAATCCATCCGAAGGGATAGGCAGAGGCGGCGTACACCAGATTCATACCGATCATTTCCGGATTAACCCGAACTCCCTGCTTTACAAATCTCCTAATGCCAAGACGTTGACAACTCAAGTCGCTACCGCTGGATTCGCTCCCAGCACACTAGTGATTAAGAAAGATGCTGGTGGTGCTGAAAAAGCTGATTAATATGAAGAGAAGTTCTGAATTACTGCCGAGACGGACTAGCTTAGTCACTTATGCATGGAATTCGATTCATTCCTGTCCAAGGGGGGGTATTACTCTTAGGTTGAAGTGGGATATGTGAAATATCAAGCCGAAATTTGGGACAAAGATCCCAGACTAGCTGCGGAGGAAATGCCGCAAAAATAAACGCACTTCAAAGTACAAAGAAGGTAAGCCAGTTAATCGACCTGCTCAAGCCGTAACGCAGGTCAAGTGCTGGACGAGTCCACCGCTAGGCGAACTTATCTCAGACTGGCCTTATAACCTTGTCTGAGCAGCGCGGGTTAGGGATGCCACAGATTTGCGGCATCCCTATTTCCGGTCACTTCAGCCGCTTGATGTCGCTGTAGGCGCCGCCCGTTTGCAGGACTAACGTCACGTCAGCATCGCCCCGGTTGCGCCAAAACCAACCGTGGTTGCCATTGAATGCTGCGACTAGATCACCTTCGGCATTCGCGACACCGCGGCCCTTTTCATAGCTGATGGAGCGTCCAATCGCATCTCCATGCGTATCAAAGTTCACCACCCCACCTTTCACGCTCCAAGAATACGAAGCCTTCTCACCTTCTTTCATCTTCAGCTTGACCTCGCTGCCTTGGCCGGGGGCTAGAGTAAAGGTCATTTCGTCGCGCCAGGCGGGAGTAACTGAAGTGGACGCGCTGTTCGGGTCAGGCCTATCAACGGAGGGGGATGCCGCTGGGTTGGTGGTGCTCGGCTTGACTGTCTCAGCAGATGCCACAGGCTCCGAGGTGGGCGCCTTGGCAGCAGCGTCCTCTGCCGCTTCCTTGGCAAGGCGTGTCTTGATCTGACCCATTTCAGTCAGGCCCAAAACGCGACCGATACCGGTAGGGTCCACACCGTACTCCGATGGCAAGACAACGGTGGTGAGCAACACCACTGCAGATATGGCGGCGATAAGGGCAGAGCGAACGAGCTTACCGGTCGAAGGCAGCTCGGCACGGGAGGGAAAATCACTGTTGTACATATTCTTGACTCACAAATTCATTGGGAAACGAAGTAGCCGGTCAGTTGCATGCCCACCAGGATGAAACCTGCGGACATCATGACCACGTTCGCGCTGTAGGCATAACGCGTAAAGCCTGCGGTGCGACGCCAGAAGCTCATGCCAATCAAGATGACAGCAAGAGCCAACAATTGCCCGACCTCCACACCGACGTTGAATGCCAGCAGGTTGGGCACCAGGCCATCCGGTGAAATCTCATACTCCTGAATCTTGGTGGCCAGCCCAAAGCCGTGAATGAGACCAAAGATCAAGGTTGCGGCCTTGGTGTTGGGCTGCACTCCAAACCAGCGTTGGAAGGCCCCTAGGTTGTCGAGTGCCTTGTAAACCACCGAAAAGCCGATTACCGCGTCGATCAAATAGCTGTTCATCCCGATGTTGTAGTAGACACCCAGCACCATGGTGGTCGAGTGACCGATGGCAAACAGGCTCACGTACACCGCGATGTGCTGCAGCTTGTAGAGGAAGAAGATGACCCCGAGCAAGAACAGGATGTGGTCGTAGCCGGTCATCATGTGCTTTGCACCCAGATAGGTGAATGGCAACAGGTGTACTCCAGAGATTTCCTGGATGTACCCCTTGTCGCCTTGGGTCACGGCATGGGCAAAGACGTCGGCAGATGTGAACAAAAGAAGTGCCAGAACCAATAAAGTGGTCATAGCAGGGCCCGGTCGTGCCCAAGGCACGGCCCGCAGCCGGTCAAAATAAAGGCTGAGCATGGAAACTCCGTCTAAAAGAAGGGACGTATCTGGCAGTGAAACCGCCAGAATCTAAAGAAACCGAATGGTCTCAGGTGCGCGGCGGGCGTTCCAAGCCATCAAGGGATGGCGCGGGTCCAGCGTTGTGCGGAAGCTCCTGCCATATGGCAGTTGCCTTACTCATGCCAAGTGCTACTAAGGGCAAGACGTAGACAAGATCATGGGTGTGATCACCTGCGTGATGCGCATGACTGTCATTGGGCACTTGCGAATCGTCATCATGGCTATGACCATGCCCGTCGTCACTTTCCCCGGCATATTCATGGTCCAAAACGGCAAGGTCTGCAGTCCCGTGGGACTGCGTCAACCCCCAGGGCGTGATCAACGCACTCAACAACATCACCAGCGCAATTCCAATGGCAAGCGACCGCCCGATCGTCCACCATAGGGCGATGCGAGTTAAGGGGCAGAGGACTTGAATCATCAAAGAAAAACTGTAATGTTTGAAATTATTGTAACCTCGGGGGGGGGATACCTCCGCTTTTACAAGGTCTATTGCAGTGCACACCCATGACACACATCCTGCCATCGTCAAGCGCCTGCGTCGCGCTGGAGGTCACTTAGCCAGCGTCGCGCAAATGCTTGAGCAAGGCAAACCTTGCCTAGAGGTGGCGCAACAGTTGCAAGCTGTGGAGAAGGCTATTACCCAAGCTAAAAAAACGCTGATCCAAGACCATCTGGACCATTGCCTGGCGCAAATGTTGGATGCCGAGGGGCAGACGCATCCCGATTCTCTGGCTGAATTCCGCCAAATAACAAAGTACCTATGAATCCTGCGATCTGGTTTGCTCTAGCAGCATCTGTCCTTTTTGGCTTGAGTACGCCGCTCGCCAAAATGTTGCTGGACTCAGTGTCCCCTGCTCTGTTGAGCGGGTTGCGTTATGTGGAAAGTGGAGTCGGGTTGTTTGCGGTGCGGCTTTGGCGTGGCCGTGGATGGAAACCCCATGCGCATGAACACAGGGGAATATCTGAATTTCTGTGCGTGTGTGAGGCGCGATTGCCTGCGCCGGTACCCGCGCCAACAAAAGTCCCAGACAGCTGCCTGGAATTTCTCGTAGGGGGGACTCAACCGGGCAAGCCGGTAGGCAAAGCTTGCCAAGCTGATTCAGAGAAGCAGAGCTATTTGGTAGTGCGGCCGTAGTGTTCGCGAAATACTGAAGAGAGCAATGCGACTTCATCACTATTCATTGTGATGGTCGTTCCATCAGCGGCAGCCATGGACTCGCCCACATTCATTCGGGTAGGACGACCATACTTGTCTTCCATGGCCATTTTGCCGTTCTTAAACTGGTGAATAACAGAACCGTCTTTCAGCGGAATCGATTTGACGATGGCGAGATCCATCGAAAAAGCAGAAGCAAAAGGAACGGCCAGAGCCAGAGCGATGACAGACTTGCGGATAGACATGATTGAAATTCTTTCAAAGTGAGTGTGACCCCACGAGGGATTTCGTGGGAACGATGCAATCACTGCACCGTTGACTCCAATATAGAAAGTTGCCCCCTACGGGAGCATGACCCACTCGTTACAAAGACGTCATATCTCAACTGCGCGCTAGTTTTTCTCTTGGACGAGACTCTCGGACTTGGGGAAACTGAGGGTAAAGCGCGTCACGCCAGACTTTGACGAAACGGAAATCCCGCCTCCATGAGCCGCCATGATGGCGCGAGTGATCGCCAAACCCAGTCCTGCGCCGTCACTCTCTGGATGGGTCCGCGATTTGTCTACACGAAAGAACCGATCAAACAAACGAGGCAGCATTTCCGGGCTGATGCCTGGGCCACGGTTGGACACAGTCACCTCGACCCTTTCTCTCGACTGAATTTCAATGGATACAACCGTACCAGGAGAAGCATGGCGCAGTGCATTGGAGAGAAGATTGCTCAACGCCCGTCTTAACATCAATCGATCGCCACTGACAACACCACTGCCGATCAACTCCAGACGCATCTCCTTGTCTGAAGCCAGTGCTTCGTAGAAGTCAAACAGCGCCTGAACCTCCACCTCCACAGCAATTGTCTCTCGGCTTGGTAGCGCCAACCCATGCTCTGTTTTGGCCAAAAAAAGCATATCTGACACCATCCTGGCCAAACGCTGTAGCTCCTCGGAGTTGGAGGCCAACACGTCCTGATAGTCTTCATTGCTCCTTTTGGCAGACAGCGTAACCTGGGTTTCGGTGAGCAAATTGCTAATGGGTGTTCTGAGCTCGTGCGCCAGATCTGAGGAGAATTCGGAAAGCCGACGAAAATCTTCCTGCAGTCGGTCCAGCATGTCATTCAGTGTCTCGGCAAGATCAGCCATTTCTACTGGGACAGCCTCTACCGGCATGCGCTCCTCAAGTTGGTTGGAAGTCACGGATTGGGCACGTGTTCGCATGATCCGAAGTGGAGCCAATCCCCGATTGGCTGCCACCCACCCCAGTACGCCACTGAACAAAGTCGCCAGAGTCACATAAAGCATGAGAGTGGTCTGGAAATGCGTCTGAAAATGATCATGCAATTTTGTATCCAGGGCAACCCACACAGCCAGAGGTTCATCGCTTTGCAATTCGGAGCTGATCAACATACCCAGGGCGCGGTATTGATGTCCCGCACTTTGCCAACTCTGCATTTTTTGTGACTTCAGGTCCGTACCCACCTCACCTGC
>JAIXVK010000492.1 GCA_027483085.1 Comamonadaceae bacterium
CCGGCATCTCCAAACTGATGATGAGCGAAGCGGGCAACTTTCCCGAGCTGGCGGCGTTTTACCAGGAAGAAGTGGTGCTCCCGGGCAACGATCTGATCCGGCGGGTGCTCCAACGTGGGGTAGACAGCGGTGAGTTCCGCCAGCTTGATGTGGAATACGGTGTGTACCTGTTGCTCGCCCCAATGATGTTTTTGGCGCTGTGGCGTCACTCAATCGGCTTGTGTACGGCGCACGACGTCACGCTGGACCCGGTGGCCTACCTCAACACCCATATTGACAACCTGCTGATGGGCCTGCGCGTGCGGCCGGAAGCAGGCTCCTAATTTTCGGCACTGACCATGAAACCTTGGATCAAATGGACATCGGCAGCACTCGCTGTAGCAGTACTCGCGGGCGTGGGCCTGCGCTTGGCTGCAAGTAACAAAGCCAAAAAAACCACCTTGGAGGCACAACAAGCCGCCCTGCAGGTACCCGTGCGGCTAGAGCTGGCGCCGGGCGACCTGATCCAGGCGCGGACGCTGGACCTCACCCGCAGCCTGCCGGTCTCCGGCCCGATCAAGGCCGTCAACTCCGCCTTCGTCAAAGCCCGTGTGGCCGGCGAATTGCAGGGCCTCACGGTGCGCGAAGGTGACCGGGTGCAAGCCGGCCAGGTTCTGGCAAGGGTGGACGCCACCGAGTACCAAGCCCGCACACGCCAAGCCCAGCAACAGGCGGAATCGGCCAAAGCCCAAGTAGACATTGCGCGCCGCAGCTTCGACAACAACCGCAAACTGGTGGACCAAGGCTTTATTTCCCAGACCGCGCTTGAATCCTCGAGCGCCAGCCTCGCAGCCGCAGAAGCCTCGTACCGCGCGGCCATGGCTGCAGCTGATATCGCCCGCAAATCGCTCGACGACACCGTCCTGCGGGCCCCGATCACTGGCCAAGTGGCGCAGCGCCTGGCGCAGACCGGCGAGCGCGTGGCCATTGACGCCCGGGTGCTGGAAGTGGTGGACTTGAACCGCCTGGAAGTGGAAGCCAGCCTCGCTGCGGCCGACTCTATCGGGGTGCAGGTCGGCCAGGCCGTGCGCCTGAATGTCGAGGGCTCCAACCGCAGCCTGACCGGCAAAGTAGCCCGCATCAACCCCAGCGCCGTCGCCGGGAGCCGGTCCGTGCTGGCCTACCTGAGCCTGGACACGACCGAAGGGCTGCGCCAGGGGCTGTTTGCCCAAGGCAGCATTGCGGTCGGAGTCAGTCGCGCCCTGGCGGTGCCTGTCTCCACCATTCGCACCGACAAACCACTGCCCTATGTGCAATGGGTACAAGACAACAAGGTCGCCCACCAGACCGTAACCCTGGGCGAGCGCGGCGAAGCCGATGGCGTGCCCATGGTGGCGGTGACCGGGCTGGCTGAAGGCAGCCAAGTACTTTCGGGCGCCGTGGGCGCACTGCGTGCGGGTACCGCTATCAAAACCGTAGCGGGTACTAACTGATGTGGTTCACCCGCGTTAGTCTGCAAAACCCGGTGTTTGCCACCATGGTCATGCTGGCCCTGGTGGTATTGGGCATGTTCTCCCTGCAGCGTCTGCAGGTGGACCAGTTCCCCAGCATCGACTTTCCAGTGGTGGTGGTGATTACCGACTACCCCGGCGCATCCCCCGAAATTGTGGAGAGCGAAGTCTCCAAAAAGGTGGAAGAAGGCGTAAACGCGATTGCCGGCATCAACGCCCTCACCTCGCGCAGCTACGAAGGCCAAAGCCTCGTGATCATCGAGTTCGGCCTGCATGTGGACGGCCGCAAAGCCGCAGAAGACGTGCGCGAGAAAATTGCCACCGTCAAACCCCTGCTGCGCAGCGAAGTCAAAGAGCCCCGCGTCCTGCGGTTTGACCCCTCGTCCCGGGCCGTCTGGTCGGTGGCCGTATTGCCCGACACCCAAAGCGGCACCGCCCTGAGCGCGGTGGAGCTGACCAACTGGGCAGAGCAGAATTTCAAAAAGCGGCTGGAGAACGTGCGCGGCGTGGGCTCGGTCACCCTGGTGGGGGGCACCAAGCGCGAAATCAACCTCTACCTGAACCCGCAAGCGCTGGAGTCGTTCGGCATTACGCCCGACCAGGTAGTGAATGCGGTCGCCGCGGAGAACCAGGACCTGCCCTTGGGCACCCTGCAATCTGACACCCAGGAACGGGTGATCCAGATCCAAGCGCGCATGCAGCGCCCCGAAGATTTCGGCCGCATCATCGTGGCCCGCAAAAATGGCACCCCGGTGCGGCTGGACCAAGTGGCCCGTGTGGCCGATGGCGCCCAGGAGGCCGAAACCCTAGCCCTCTACAACGGCCAGCGCACCCTGCTGATGAATGTGCAGAAGTCGCAAGACGAAAACACCATCGTGGTGGTGGACGGCCTGGTCAAAGCTCTGGCAGAGATGCAAAAACAGCTGCCCCCGGGCGTGCGCCTGGAGCAGATTACCGATGGCTCGCGCCAGATCCGGGTGTCGGTGAACAACGTGCGCCAGACGCTGATTGAGGGCGCGGTGCTCACCGTGCTCATCGTGTTCTTGTTCCTGAACTCCTGGCGCTCCACCGTCATCACCGGCCTCACGCTGCCGATTGCGCTGATCGGCACTTTTCTGTTCATGGATGCGTTCGGCTTCACCATCAACATGATCACGCTGATGGCCCTGTCGCTCTGCGTGGGTCTGTTGATTGACGATGCGATCGTGGTGCGCGAAAACATCGTGCGCCACGTGCAAATGGGCAAAAACGCCTTTCAAGCGTCTCTGGATGGCACCCAGGAGATTGGTCTCGCGGTGCTGGCCACCACGCTGTCCATCGTGGCGGTGTTTCTGCCCATCGGGTTCATGGGCGGCATCATCGGCAAGTTTTTTCACGAATTCGGCATCACCATCGTGGCGGCGGTGCTGATCTCGATGTTTGTGAGCTTCACCCTCGACCCGATGCTCTCCAGCATCTGGCACGACCCGAGCATTGAACACCACGGCAAAGCGCGGGATGGCAGCCAAGGCCCCTTGGGCGTTTACGACAAGACGATTGGCCGGGTGACCGGTTGGTTCGACCGCGGTACCGAGGCCTTGGCAGAGGGGTACCAGAGCATCTTGCGCTGGGCGCTGCTGCACAAGCTGGCCACGGTGTTGATAGCGGTGGCCATTTTTGTCGGCAGTGTCTTCATGGTGCCTTTGCTGGGGACGGAGTTTGTACCCAAGTCCGACTTCTCTGAAACCTCGCTGACCTTCAATACGCCAGTGGGCTCATCGCTCGAGGTCACTGAAGCCCGGGCCAAGCAGGTCGAAGCCATCATCCGCGAGTTTCCGGAGGTGCGCTACACCCTCACCACCATCAACACCGGCAACGCCCAAGGAAAGATTTACGCCAACATCTACATCCGGCTGGTAGACCGCAAAGACCGAAACGAGAGCGTGGACCAAATATCGGTGACGCTGCGTCAACGCCTGCGCAATGTGGCGGGCATTACCGTTACCCACGTGGGTCTGCTGGACTCGGTGGGGGGCCAGAAGCAGATTCTGTTCTCCATCCAAGGACCGGACACCCGGGAGCTGGAACGCCTGACGACCCTGGCCCTTGAGAAGGTGCGCGATGTGCCCGGCCTGGTGGACCTCGACTCCAGCATGAAGCCCAACAAGCCGACGCTGGAAGTACAGGTCAAACGCGAAGCCGCCTCGGACCTCGGGCTGAACGTTACCCAGATCGGCAGCAGCCTGCGCACCCTGATTGCCGGCAAAACCGTCGGCAACTGGCGCGCACCGGATGACCAGACCTACGACGTGAACGTGCGCCTCGCGCCCGATGCGCGCAATGCCGCAGCAGACCTGGAGCGGCTGCCGTTTACCGTGGGCAGCAATGCCGATGGCAGTGCACGCATCGTCCGGCTCAACCAGGTGGCGAATGTGCGTGATTCCACCGGCCCCAACCAGATCAACCGGCGCGACCTGACCCGTGAAGTCTCTATCAGCGGCAACGTGTCAGGCCGCTCGGCGGGCGAAGTGTCTGCCGACATCCGCGCTGCCATGGACAGCATCAGCCTGCCGCCCGGCTACAGCTACAAATTCAGCGGCTCCACCAAAGACATGGCAGAGGCGTTTGGTTACGCCATCTCGGCGCTGGTGCTGGCCATTGTGTTCATCTACATGATTCTGGCCAGCCAGTTCAAGAGCTTTTTGCAGCCGCTGGCGCTGATGACCTCTTTGCCACTCACGCTGATCGGCGTGGTGCTGGCGCTGATGATGTTCAACTCCACACTCTCCATGTTCTCCATCATCGGGGTGGTGATGCTGATGGGCCTGGTCACCAAAAATGCGATTTTGCTGGTGGACTTTGCTATCCGCGCCCGGGAAGACAGCACCGACGCGCAGGGGCGCACGGTACCGGGCCTGCCCCGCTCGGAGGCCTTGTTGCTGGCAGCCAAAGTGCGCTTGCGCCCTATTTTGATGACCACCCTGGCCATGATCTTCGGCATGGTGCCGCTGGCCTTTGCCCTGAGTGAAGGTGCCGAAATGCGCGCCCCCATGGGTCAGGCGGTGATCGGCGGGGTGATCACCTCCTCGCTCTTGACATTGGTGGTCGTGCCGGTGGTGTATTGCTACATGGACGACCTTGCGGCCTGGGCCCTGCGCCTGTGGCGCAAAGCGCCCGCCCCCGGCCGGTAAAATTTGTCACACCTGTTTAACGTGACCCAAGGAAACTTCGCCATGCATTCGAACCAAGCCCGCTTCAACATGATCGAGCAACAAATCCGTCCCTGGAATGTGCTCGACCTCCAGGTGCTGGAGTTGCTGGGCACCATCCACCGCGAAGACTTTGTGCCGGAAGCCCACCGCGCCCTGGCTTTTGCCGACACTGAGATTCCGCTCCCTGCAGGCCAATGCATGCTGGCACCCCGTCTGGAAGCCCGCATGCTGCAAGACCTGATGGTGCAGCCCCACGAAACCGTGTTGGAAGTCGGCGCAGGCTCCGGCTTCATGGCCGCCTTGCTGGCCCACCGCGCACGCCAGGTGTTGACCCTGGAAATCGTGCCTGAACTCGCCGCCATGGCCCGCAGCAACCTGACCAAAGCCGGACTGGGCAACGTCACCGTGCGTGAAGCCGATGGCTCCAAGCTGGGCGCGTCCGAAGGCAAGTTTGATGTGATCGTGCTCAGCGGCTCGGTCGGCCAGGTTCCACAAGACCTGCTGCAACACCTGACCATCGGCGGCCGCTTGGGCGTGATCGTGGGCGATGACCCGGTCATGAACTGCACCATCGTGACCCGCACCAGCGAAACCGACTTCCGTAGCGTGGCCACGTGGGAAACCGTGGTCCAGCGCCTGCAAGGCTTTGCAGAACCTGCACGCTTCCAGTTCTAAACCCCGAAACGAATCGCATGATCAGTCAAATCCGTCCCACCGACCTCGAGGCCTGGTACACCAGCGTCGAAGGCAGCGGCCAGCCCCTGGTGCTGGATGTGCGCGAGCCCCACGAGCTGGCCTTGGCCAGTGTGGTGCCGGACGGATTCGAAGTCATAGGGATTCCCATGGGGGTGATACCGGTGCGCCTGACCGAGCTGCCTACCGACCGGCCGATTGCCTGCTTGTGCCACCACGGTGCGCGCAGCATGCAAGTTGCCATGTTTCTGCAAAGCCGCGGCTTCTCAGAGCTGGCCAATATCGCCGGCGGTATTGAGGCCTGGTCGGCCGAGCGCGACAGCACCGTGCCACGCTACTGACTGCACCGCCCCGAGACCCTGTTTTTTGACCTTCCGACTGAGAAAGCCCTTCATGCACCGCCTTTTCACCCCTCGCCTGCCTGTGTTGACCATGGCGCTGGCCGTCGCCGGTTTCGGCGCCGCCGTGCCGGCATCGGCCCAAAGCCTGCAAGACCTCTACACCGCTGCGCGCGGCTATGACGCCAGCTACCAGTCCGCCAAGAGCTTGTTTGATGCCAACTTGGCCAAAGCCGAGCAAGCCAAAGCCTTATTGCTGCCCAGTGCCAACTTCGCCCTCGGCGCAAGCCGCTCCAACCAGGAAGTGCTGCCCAACCCCGATCGCAGCTTTGGCGCGCAAACTGCCACCATCAGTGCCTCGCAGCCTCTGTACCGCCCTGTCAACAAGGCCAATTACGACCAAGGCATGAAGAGCGTAGAAGCCGCAAAAGCCCAGCTGCAGTCCGCCGAACAAGACCTGATAGTGCGGGTGAGCCAGGCCTATTTTGATGTGCTGGCCTCCACCGACAGCCTGACCTTCGTCAAAGCCCAGAAAGCGGCTGTGGCTGAGCAACTCGCGTCTGCCAAGCGCAACTTCGAGGTGGGCACCTCCACCATCACCGACACCCGCGAAGCCCAGGCCCGCTTTGACCTGGTGGTCGCCCAGGAACTCGCGGCGGAGAACGATCTGCGAGTCAAAACCATCGCCCTCAACCAGCTGGTCGGCATGAGCAATGCCAGCCCCAAACCCTTGGCAGCGCCGGTCGTTTTGGCGCCGCTGGAGCCGGCTAACCCCGAAGCCTGGGTGCAGCAAGCGGATGCCCAGCATCCAGCGCTGACCCAACTCAAGGTGGCGCTGGATGTGGCCCAACTCGAAACCACCAAAGCCGAAGCCGGCCACAAACCCACCCTCGACCTCACCGGCAGCTACTCCGCGGTCAACAACAACGGAACCTCGACCGCCGTGGCCGATACCCGGGTAAATGTAGCCACCGTGGGCTTGAGCTTCAACCTGCCTTTGTTTGCCGGCTTTGCCACCCAAAATCGCATCAAGGAAACCCTGGCGCTCGAAGACAAGGCCCGCACCGACCTCGAAGCCAGCCGTCGCACCATCGCGCAGGCGACCCGCACCGCATTCTTCGGGGTGCAAAGCGGGCAGGCACAGGTCAAGGCGCTGGAAGCTGCCGAGGCCTCCAGCCAGAGCGCGTTAGAGGCCAACAAGCTGGGCTACCAGGTGGGTGTGCGCATCAACATCGATGTGCTGAACAGCCAAAGCCAGTTGTTCAGCACCAAGGCCAGTTTGTCCAAGGCGCGTTACGACGTGTTGGTCGGCGGCCTGAAGCTCAAGCAGGCAGCCGGCACCCTGAAGGCCGACGACCTGGCACCCATCAACAGCCAGCTGGTGCCGTAATAGCGCTCCGGCGCACGACAGCGGCCACTTCGGTGGCCGTTTTCAATGCAGCGCCGCGGTGTGCGGCACCCAGGCCCAGAGCCGCGTCTTGCATGCCGTGCAAGCGGGCGGCATTGCCAGCCGTTGCCGCCGCTTCCGTTACAGCATGGGCGATGTCCTTGCACCGCTGGGCGGCGCCGGCCTCTGCCGCCAGCGTGGAGGCTTCTGTGAAATTGAAAAGGTGCGGACCCATGAAAACCGGCACACCGCAGGCCGCTGCCTCGATCAGGTTCTGCCCGCCCAGGGGCGCAAAGCTGCCACCCAATAAGGCCACATGAGCCATGCCGAAGTACAGCGCCATTTCGCCAAGCGAGTCGCCCACCCACAGTTCCGCAGGCTCTGGCGCTTCGCCCCATTGGCTGCGGCGGGACACGGAGTAGCCGGCATCGACAAACAGCTGCGTGACCTCGGCGAAGCGCTGCGGATGGCGTGGCACCACCAGCAGCTGGAAGGGCATTCGTGCGCTGGTCTGCGCGCTATTTGCTATCGATTCAGGAGCTGCTAGCGCAATATCCACAGGCGCTAAAGGCCACTTTTGTTTCAAAACGTCGAGCAGCATCTGCTCTTCGCCTTCCCGAGAGCTGGCAAACATCAGCACCGGGCGACCCGCGCCTGCGCGCCAAGCACGGCCCTGGGCCAGCAGCGCGGCGTCGGGGGTGGCGTCGAATTTGAAGTTGCCCAACACAGCTTGCACTGGCGCACCCAAGGCGCGCAGGCGCTGGGCATCCGATTCGCTCTGGGCCCACACCGCATGCAGGCCACGATAGGCCGGGCCGGCCAGCCAGCGCAGGCGCCGGGATTGCTGGTAGGTCTTGTCACTCATGCGGGCGTTGACCAGGCACAGGGGCACGCCACGCTGCGCGCAGC
>JAIXVK010000282.1 GCA_027483085.1 Comamonadaceae bacterium
GACAAAGCCTCATCGGCATACCGCCGGTTTCTCAAACAAGAACGTATTACTTTTGGAGTCTGCTGATGACCAATTTTCCTGCCGTCAAGAGCGTATCTGCTGACCGCATGCCCGCCCTGTTGCGCGCCATGCCCAAGGCGGAGTTGCACATGCACATCGAAGGCTCGCTGGAGCCCGAGCTCATGTTTGCACTGGCCAAGCGCAACAGCGTGCCCCTGCGCTTCCCCAGTGAACAGGCGCTGCGCGACGCCTATGTGTTCAACAACCTGCAAGAGTTTCTGGACATCTACCACGAGGGCACCATGGTGCTGAAGACCGAGCAGGACTTCTACGACATGACCTGCGCGTATCTGGCCAAAGCGCAGGCCGACAACGTGTTGCACACCGAGATCTTCTTCGACACCCAAACACATACTGGCCACGGATTAAGCGCCGAGACAGTGATCAACGGCCTGTACCGCGCGTGTGCGGATGCACCCGCCAAATTCGGCATGACCGCCTCGTTGATTTTGTGCTTCCTGCGCCATCTGAGTGAAGAAGAAGCCTTTGAATGCCTGGAGCAGGCGCTGCCGTTGCGCGACAAGATTGTCGGTATCGGCTTGGCATCAAGCGAAGTGGGGCACCCGCCCGAAAAGTTTGCCAAGGTCTATGCCCGCGCCCGCGAGTTGGGCTTCCGCCTGGTGGCGCACGCAGGTGAAGAGGCGCCCCCTGCCTACATCTGGAGCGCGCTGGATGTGCTCAAGGTCGAGCGCATTGACCACGGCGTGCAAGCCATCCACGACGCGGCGCTGATGCAGCGCCTGGCTGCAGACAAGATGCCGCTCACCGTGTGCCCGCTGTCCAACCTGAAGCTGCGCGTGTTCCCCACACTGGCACAGCACAACATCGGCACCATGCTGGACGCCGGCATCATGGCCACCGTCAATTCCGACGACCCGGCGTACTTCGGCGGCTACCTGAACGAAAACTTCACCCAGACCTTTGCAGCGCTGGGCCTGAGCGCCCAGCACGCGTATGCGCTGGCACGCAACAGCTTTGATGCCAGCTTCATCGACGCATCACTGCGCCAGAAGTACGTGCAGCGCTTGGATGAGGTCTTTGAAACCTTCCGCTGAACACCGTCCAATCGCTCGCGCCTGCTCCCGGACGGCGTTTGAGTGCCAAATAGGCCTCTAGCGCCCGTTCTGTCAGCGCGGGCAGCTATCAAATATATAGTATTTGCGGCGCTGTATACAGTTTGAAGGCCCGCACGGTAAAATCCACGCAGAGGCCCGCTGCTCCGGCGGGCCTCGCCTTTTGTGTTCCGGAGCCATGTAGAGGACTACCATGTACAAAAACCTCGCCGCCACACCTGTGGCCGCTTGTTGTTTCTCCCGCTCATTCGCTATGGCTGCGTAAAGGCCATGGCATACCAAGTCAAAGAAATTTTCTACACCCTGCAGGGCGAAGGCTCACACGCAGGGCGCCCGGCCGTGTTCTGCCGCTTTGCGGGTTGCAACCTGTGGTCCGGCCGTGAGCAAGACCGCGCCACCGCCGTCTGCAAATTTTGCGATACCGACTTTGTGGGCACCGACGGCACGCTGGGCGGCAAGTTCAGCACCGCACAGGCGCTGGCCGAGCGCATTGCAGCACAGTGGCCGGCTGGCGACACAGCGCACCGCTTTGTGGTGATGACCGGCGGCGAGCCCCTGCTGCAGGTCGACACCGCACTGATCGATGCCCTGCATGCGCTGGGATTCCAGATTGCGGTAGAAACTAACGGCACGGTGCTCGCACCTGAAGGCATCGACTGGATTTGTGTGAGCCCCAAAGCCGGCTCGCAGTGGATCCAGCGCCAGGGCCACGAACTCAAACTGGTGTGGCCGCAGGCCGGCATCACCCTGGAGGAGTGCGAGGCCGCCAGCTTCACCCACCGCTACCTGCAGCCCATGGACAACCCGCAGCGCGCGGCCAACACCGAGACCTGCATCACCCAGTGCATGCAGCGCCCGGCCTGGCGCCTTTCGTTGCAAACCCACAAGATCACAGGCATCCGATGACCCAAGCACCCGCCATCCCGCTCCCCCGCAGCTGCGAGGTCAGCCAGAAGTTTTTCTTCGATGCCGCCCACACCTTGAAGCGCACGGTGGACGACGCCGAAGAGATCGCCGGTAGCCGCCGCATCCACGGTCACACTTACCACTCCGAAGTGACGGTGACCGGCAGCGCCGATGCCGACACCGGCATGGTGGTGGACCTGGGCCACTTGCGTAACGCGATTCAGGTGTTGCGCCCCCAGCTGGACCACCATTTGTTGGATGAAGTCGAAGGCCTCGGCCCAGCCACCCTGGAGAATTTGGCGGCTTTCATCTGGCGTGCCATGGCTGCTGAATTTCCGGGCTTGTCGCAAGTGCGCGTCTGGCGTGACGGCATCGGCGACAGCTGCACGTTGCGCGCCCACTAAACACAGCACCATGAACGCTTACCGCGCCTCTCTTCTCTGGTTCGCCCCTCGCAGCGAGGGCGTGGCCCGTGCCCTCTACGAGCAGGACGGCCTGCTGGTCGTCGGTCCTGATGCACAGGGGCGGCAGGTGGTGCAGGCTATCGGTGCGTACAGCACGGTATCGAAGCAGTATCCGCAAGTGCTCGTGCAGCATTTCCCCGGGCGCATCATTGCGCCGGGGTTTATTGACCTGCACATCCACTACCCGCAGATCGACGTCATCGGGTCGCCCGCCAGCGGCTTGTTGCCTTGGCTGGAGAATTACACCTTTCCCGAAGAAAATCGCTTCTCTGCGCCCGACCACAGTGCGCAAGCAGCTACGTTTTTTGTAGCAGAACTGCTTCGCAACGGCGTCACTACGGCGCTTACCTTTGCCACCTCTCACCCCGAGTCGGTCAACGCCTTGTTCACCGAGGCGCAAGCACGGCACATGCGCCTGATCACTGGCCTCGTGCTGATGGACCGCCATGCGCCGGACTATTTGGTGAACCAGGGGCAGGGCAGCGTGAGTGGCACCGAGCAGAGCCTGCGCGATACCGAGTCGCTGATCCAGCGCTGGCATGGCGTGGACCGCCTGGGCTACGCCATCACCCCGCGCTTTGCGCCCACCAGCACCGATGCACAGCTGCGCGGCGCGGGCGAGTTGGCCAAGCAATACGGAGACGTGTGGATTCAAAGCCATGTGGCTGAGAACAAAGACGAAATCACCTGGGCGCGCGAGCTGTTCCCGGCGTCCCGCTCCTACCTCGCCACCTACGACGATTTCGGGCTGATGCGCGAACGCGCCATCTACGCCCACTGCATCCACTTCGATGACGACGACCGCGCCCTGATGCGCGACACCGGCGCGGCCGCGGCCATCAGCCCGACCAGCAACCTGTTTTTGGGCAGCGGCTTCTTTGATTACGAAGGTGCCGACCGCGTGGGCTACCAGTACGGCCTGGCCAGCGATGTGGGCGGCGGCACGTCGTTCAGCCCTTTCCACACCATGCTGGCTGCGTATTACGTAGGCCGCGAAGGCCAGACCAAGCCCGGCCTCTCGCTCTCACCCCAACACCTGTGGTGGCAGCACACCGCCGGCGCCGCAGGCGCTTTGGGGCTGGACGGAGCAAACGGTGGGCCATCGGTGGGCAACCTGCTGCCCGGTTGCGAGGCGGACTTTGTGGTCCTCAACCCCCAAGCCACGCCGCTCTTAGCCCGCAAGACGGCCTTGGCGTCCAACCTCGACGAGCTGTTGTTCAGCCTGATCGTGTTGGGCGATGACCGTCTGGTCGAGAAAACGGTGATTTCTCAGGAGTTGAGTGATGGCTCGGCGCGCTAGCGGAGTTTTGTTGATGGCTGCAAGCTTGCTCGCCGGTTGCAGTACCGGGGGCTTTCTTGCGCGAGCCCAAGAGCTGTGCAACAAATACCCCACCCCGGATGCGCGGGCGGAATGCGAGCGCCGCGACAAACAAGTGCAAGCCGCAGTTCAACAGCAACAAGCCCAAGAGGCCTCGAAAAAGCAGCGTCCGGAAAGCGAGCGCCGCAATCCGGACGAAGACTTGTGCTTCGTTAGAAAAGCAACTGGAGAGCGCGTCTGCCCCAATTGACGCAGCACTCGCGGTTTCATCTCGAGGTGCACTGCACCACCCCCCAAGGAATTCATGCATTCAAAAGAAGATGCCACCCCGTTGACACGGTTTCAGGTGGTTTTGGTCATCCTTGCACTGGCGTGCGGGGGCTTCGGTATCGGCACCGGCGAGTTCGCCATCATGGGTCTGCTGCCGGACGTAGCTGCCACGTTTCAGGTCACCACTCCGCAAGCGGGTTATGTCATCAGCGCCTACGCCATGGGTGTAGTGGTGGGTGCGCCGCTGATTGCGATTGCCGGGGCCAAGGCGTCCCGCCGTTCGTTATTGCTGATCTTGATGTCGGTGTTCACCGTGGGCAACCTCGCCAGTGCGATGGCGCCGGATTTCTTGAGTTTTACGGTGCTGCGGTTTTTGACGGGTCTGCCGCACGGTGCCTATTTCGGCGTTTCTGCCTTGGTGGCGGCATCGCTGGTGCCGGTGCAGATGCGGGCCCAAGCGGTGGGCTACGTGATGATGGGTCTCACGGTCGCCACCCTTTTGGGTACGCCGGTGATGGCCTATTTCGGGCAGTCGCTCAACTGGCGTGTGCTGTTTCTGTCGGTGGGGGTGATCGGGGCTATCACGGTCACGCTCATCTGGCTCTACCTGCCACGCGACAAGCCTAGCGAAGGTGCCACGGTGATGCGCGAGCTGGTGGCGTTCACCCACCCGCAAGTATTGCTGACGCTCACCCTGGCCGCGACCGGTTTTGGCGGCATGTTCTCGATCTTTTCTTACATTGCGGGCACTGCCACCGAAGTCGCGAACATGCCCGCGGGCATGGTGCCAGTCATCATGGCTTTGTTTGGTGTTGGCATGAATGTGGGCAATGTCGTGGGCTCCAAACTGGCAGATATCGCCTTGATGGGCACCATCGGCGGCATGCTGATCTTCAATATTGTGGTTATGACGCTGTTCAGCGTGACCGCAGCGTCCCCTTGGATGCTGTGCTTGTGTACCTTTTTGATTGGTTGCACTTTTGCTGCCGGCCCGGCCATCCAGACTCGGTTGATGGATGTCGCCGCAGACGGGCAGACCCTGGCCGCTGCCTCGATGCACTCCGCCTTCAACATTGCCAATGCCTTGGGCGCATGGTTGGGTGGTTTGGTGATCACTTTGGGCTACGGCTATGCCGCCACCGGCTATGTGGGCGCGGCGTTGTCGTTCATTGGCCTGTTGGTGTTTGGTGTCTCGGTGGCGTTGGAGCGGCGCAGCACCCGTGCGCTCTGCCAAGCCTGATCCAAGGCTTGCCAGCGCAGCCCTGAGCTCAGGGCTTCACAATCCCTGAGAAATTCATGGCCTGCAGCGGGCCGAGTGGGTTGTGGGTGACTTCCAGTTCATTCACCCATGGCTGACCGCCCCAGGCCCGGTACACGACCACGTCATCCACCATCAGGATGGTGGCGCTGAATCGCCAGCCGGTGGTCTCGGTGCGGCGGCTGAAGTTGGCCACGTCCTTGAAAAAGCCCCCGGTGCGCGCCTTGGTGATCTTGGAGATGATCAACTCGATCCCCCGGCAATTGCTTCGGGCGGCCACGCAGGTCAGCACACCGGGGTCCAAGTCGTCCCGGGTCAGCATGGTGTTGGGCACAAAGAATTTGCGCACGATGTCTGCCTGCGTCAGGTGCGTTGCATTGGGGTGGTTGGCGGGGTTGAGGTTGCCGGTCTCTATCAGGTGCCAGTTGCTTTGCATGGGTACCAGCACCTCGACGGCCAAGCGCGCTTCGTCAAAACTGGTGAAGGTGCTGGAGTCGGTTTGCGCACTCGGCAGCATGGTGGTGCACCCGCTGCACAGCGCCATGAGGGGGAGGAGAGCGATGAAGCGCATAACGCACAGTAGTTCTCCCGCCGGGGCCTGTCTGTTCAACAGCGTACCCTGTGCCATCGGTCAAGCGTCGAATGCTAGACTGGACCAAACCACTGCATGCTATGAAAAACGATTCTCTAATCCACTGGCATTCCATGTTCATGGGTGTGGCGCTTCTGGCCGCCGCCCGTTCCAAAGATTCCCGCAAGCGCAATGGCGCATGCATTGTCGGGCCGGATAACAAGATTTCCGGCGTGGGCTACAACGGATTGCCGCGTGGCTGTGACGACCACGACGAGCATTACTGGCAGGACGACGACAC
>JAIXVK010000619.1 GCA_027483085.1 Comamonadaceae bacterium
ATCGACGCACAGCGCTTTGCGGATCACTTCAAGTCCGCCAAGGGCCCCGCGCCGGTCATCATGGTGTCGGGGCGCATGTTCCCGGTGGAGCAGCGCTACCGCCCCTTTGAAGAAAGCCGCGAATACGACCTGAACGACGCGATTGCCGATGGCGTGGACGAGCTCTGGCGCGACCCGCACAACCAGGGCGACATCCTCGTCTTTTTGCCCGGCGAGCGCGAAATCCGCGAAGCGGCAGACCACCTGCGCAAGCACTTGAGCCACCAACCGGTGATGCGCAACGCCGAAGTGCTGCCCCTGTTTGCCCGCCTGAGCCCGGCAGAGCAGGACCGCATTTTCGACGGCCACACCGGCCGGCGCATCGTGCTGGCCACTAACGTGGCCGAGACTTCGCTCACGGTGCCAGGCACCCGATACGTGATTGACGCAGGCACTGCACGCGTGAAGCGCTATAGTTTTCGTAGCAAAGTAGAGCAGTTACTGGTAGAGCCTGTCAGCCAGGCAGCGGCCAACCAGCGGGCCGGCCGATGCGGGCGGGTTGCCAACGGCATTTGTATCCGGCTCTACGACGAAAAGGACTTTGCCGGCCGCGAGCGCTTCACCACCCCGGAAATTCTGCGCAGCTCGCTGGCAGGCGTGATTCTGCGGATGAAGTCGCTCCACCTCGGTATCGTGGAAGACTTCCCGTTTTTGGAGCGGCCGACCGGCCGTGCCATCGCAGACGGCTACCAACTGCTCAACGAGCTGGGTGCGGTCGACGAGGCCAACGAACTCACGCCCCTGGGCCAAGAGCTCAGCCGCTTGCCGCTGGACCCACGCGTCGGCCGCATGCTGCTGGAAGCCCGCAGCCGTGAAGCGCTCGACGAGGCACTGGTGATCGCTAGCGCCCTGAGCGTGCAGGATGTGCGCGACCGGCCCATGGAGGCCCAGCAGCAAGCGGACACCGCCCACCAAAAGTTTGACGATGAAAAGAGCGAATTCACCGGCTACCTGAAGCTGTGGAAGTGGATCCACGATGCGCGCGGTGGTGGTGCACCTGCAAACGCGGGAGTTGGGGCGTCCGGGCGTTCTGCGCAGGTCAAGGAGGAGCCCGCAAAGCGGGCGGGGGACACGGAGCAGAGCGCCCGGGCGCCTCAGCTCCCAGCGCGCACCCAAGGATCTGCGCAGACAGCAACCCATAAACTCACCAATCGCCAATACGAACAACTCCTGCGCCAGAACTTCGTCAACATCCGCCGCGTGCGCGAGTGGAAAGACATCTACAGCCAGCTCCACACCGTGGTGGCTGAGCACAAATGGCGCCTGAACACCCAGCCCGCGAGCTACGAACAACTGCACCTGTCCATGCTCTCAGGGCTGCTGGGCAACATCGGCTGCAAACTCGAAGAAGGCCAAAACGGCGAATACCTGGGCGCACGGAGCATCAAATTCTTTGCCCACCCCGGCGCACACCTGACCAAAAAACCGGGCAAATGGATCGTCGCCTCCGAGCTGGTGGAAACCACCCGCCTGTTCGGCCGCGGCATTGCCGCCATCGAACCCTACTGGCTGGAACAAGTGGGCGGCCATTTGCTCAAGAAACAGCTGCTGGACCCGCACTGGGAAAAGAAAGCGGCCGAGGTTGTGGCACTGGAGCGAGCCACGTTGTATGGCATCGTGGTCTACAGCGGCCGCAAAGTGAACTACGGCCGGGTCGACATGACCGGTGCGCGCGAAATCTTTATCCGTGAAGCTCTGGTCGGCAAAGAATGGGAAACCACCTTGCCCTTCTTGGCCGCGAACCACAAGCTCATCAAGCAGGTCGAAGAGCTGGAGCACAAGGCCCGCCGCCAAGACGTGCTGGTGGACGACGAGCTGATCTACGCCTTCTACGACCAGCAGCTGCCTGCAGACGTGTGCAGCGGCTATAGCTTTGAGCGCTGGTACCGCGAAGAGGTGAAAAAGCAGCCCGAGCTGCTCAAACTCACCCGCGAGGAGCTGATGCGCCACGAGGCGGCCGGCATTACCACCGCGTCCTTCCCCAAAACCATCCGTTTGGGCGGTGTCGATTGCGCAGCGACCTACCTGCACCAACCCGGCGACGCCAGAGACGGCCTGACCGTGACCGTGCCCCTGTTTGTGCTGAACCAGGTGAATGATGAGCGCTGCGAATGGCTGGTACCGGGCATGCTCAAGGACAAAGTGCAGGCGCTGCTCAAAACCCTGCACCAGCGCCCGCGCAGCCGCCTGGTGCCGCTGCCCGACACCGCCGCAAAGTTCGCTGAGGCCTTGAACGCCCCAGAAAAATTCGGCACCGGCGGGCTGGTGGAAGCCGTGCTCAAGTTGGTGCGAGACGCCACTTCGCTGGACATTGTCAAAGCCGACATCAAAGTCGACATGCTCAGCCCGCACTTCTTCATGAACTTTCGGGTAGTGGATGAACATGGCCGCCAGCTAGGCCATGGCCGTAACCTGGGTGCATTAAAAGCGGAGCTAGGCAGCCAAGCCCGCGGCGCATTCCAAGCACTGGCCAGCTTGAAGCTGGCGCAAAGCCAGGCAGGCAGCACCGATGCCAGTGCAACGCCAGGAGCTGGTTTGACCGGGCGTTCTGCGCAGGTCAAGGGGGAGACCGCGCAGCGGTCGGAGCAAATTGACATGAGGGAGCAGGGCGCCCGGTCAAATCAGCGCCCAGCGCCCGCCAATAATGCGCAAGCAGCTACAAAAACTGTAGCAAATGCGAATACGACTAAAAACAGCGCCCCTAGCATCCTCGACGGCCGCTTCACCGCCTGGACCTTTGGCGAGCTGCCCGAGCTGCTGGAAATCCGCAAAGGCGGTCAAACGCTGATCGGCTTTCCTGCCCTCATCGACGCCGGCGACGCGGTGACGGTGGAAGTG
Source organism: Comamonadaceae bacterium (assembly GCA_027483085.1). Lineage (GTDB taxonomy): Bacteria > Pseudomonadota > Gammaproteobacteria > Burkholderiales > Burkholderiaceae_C > Allorhodoferax. The sequence continues at coordinate 2,878 of JAIXVK010000619.1, forward strand.
TTCGACGAACCCGAGGTGGCCGCCGCCAAACACCGTGCCGGCTTGCGACGCCTCTTTGCTCTTCAAATCAAGGACGCCCTCAAATACCTCGAGAAGAACATACCCGACCTGCAAAAAATGGCGGTGGCCTTCATGCAGGTCGGCACCTTGGAGGGCGGCAAATCTGCCACCGGCGGCACCGTAGAAGAGTTGCGCGAACAAATCATTGCCGTGGCCCTGGACCGCGCATTTTTGCTCGACCCCTTGCCGACCGATGAGTTCGCCTTCAAACGCCGGATCGACGAAGGCCGGGGGCGCCTCACC
>JAIXVK010000578.1 GCA_027483085.1 Comamonadaceae bacterium
CACCCGCGCGTCCAATCGATCAGTTTCGGTTTGATGGATTTTGTGTCCAGCCACGGTGGCGCCATTCCCGCCTCTGCGATGGGTGTGCGCGGCGCATCCGATGCGGCCACCTTGGACCAGTTTCACCACCCCTTGGTGGTGCGCGCCAAAACTGAGATCTCCAGTGCCTGCCATGCATTCGGCAAAGTGCCGTCGCACTGTGTGGTGACGGAATTCAAAGACGTTTCGGCCTTGGCCCGCTCTGCGCGCTTTGCTTCTCAAGCTCTGGGCTACACCCGGATGTGGAGCATTCACCCCGATCAAATCCGCCCCATCGTGCAGGCTTTTTCTCCTGACCGTCGGGCAGTGGACGATGCGGCCCGTATTCTGGAAGCGGCAGCCGCTGCGCAGTGGGGCCCCGTGTCGGTGGGCGGTGTGCTCCATGATCGGGCGAGTTACCGGTTTTTCTGGCAGTTGTTGGAGCGGGCGCACGCCACAGGCGTCGCGCTGCCGGACACGGTTGCCGCCTACTTTGTGTCTTCTTCCGTTCTGGAGGTGATGTGATGTTCCTGCGTCGTGCGTTGCTTGCTTTTTGGGGTCTAGGGCTGGTTACCGCAACGGGCATGGCTTGGGCCAACCCGATGGTCCGGGATGTTGCCGCCAAGCCTCCAGCGGGCATGTCGCCCGGAAAAATGCAATCCAAAGCAGTGCCCCTCACAGACGAGCAAATGGCGCTGGTTGGCGGTGTTACCACCGGGCAGTTGCCTTGCGAGTTGGCCCAGCGGGTTTCGGTCCGTCCCCATCCGGCGTGGCCGGGGCATTTTGATGTGCAAGCCGGCGCCCATAAATTTGTCATGGTGCCCGTGGCTACCACTACTGGTGCCATTCGTTTGGAAGATGCAGCCCGCGGTGCGGTGTGGCTGCAACTAGCCAATAAGTCCATGTTGATGGATCAGCGCAAAGGCCGCCGGCTCGCAGATGCCTGCATGAGTCCGGCGCAAGAAGCTGTTGCACTGGCGATGCAGCAGAACCCGGCCCCCCACTTGTTGGACCCTGCGCTCGCGCCTGGCAGTCCGGGGTTGAGTGCTACTAAATAAATAGCGGCCTGCGCATATTTGGCGAGGGCTAGAGTCGGTTTTTATTGTTTTTGTGAAGGAGAGTGAAGATGTTGCAAGCTTACCGTGACCATGTGGCTGAACGCGCTGCGTTGGGCATTCCCCCCCTGCCTTTGTCTGCCAAGCAGACCGGCGAATTGATCGAGTTGCTCAAGGCGCCCCCCGCTGGCGAAGAGGCAACGCTCGTCGAACTGATTACCCACCGCGTGCCTGCTGGTGTGGATGATGCCGCCAAGGTCAAAGCCAGCTACTTGGCTGCTGTGGCCCACGGCACTGAAAAGTGCGCTCTGATCTCCCGTGCACGCGCCACCGAACTGTTGGGCACCATGCTGGGCGGCTACAACATCAGCCCTATGGTTGATTTGCTGGACGACGCGGCAGTGGCTGCAGAAGCCGCTGAAGGCCTGAAGAAAACTTTGCTGATGTTCGACCAGTTCCATGACGTGAAGGAAAAGGCTGACAAGGGCAATACGTTTGCCAAGGCTGTGCTGCAAAGCTGGGCCGATGCCGAGTGGTTTACCAGCCGCCCTGAAGTGCCCAAGTCCATCACCGTCAGCATTTTTAAGGTTGCTGGTGAAATCAACACCGACGACCTGTCTCCTGCGCCTGACGCTTGGAGCCGCCCTGACATTCCTTTGCATGCGCTGGCTATGCACAAGAATGCCCGCCCCGGCATTACCCCTGAAGAAGATGGCAAGCGTGGCCCGGTCAAGTTCCTCGAGGACCTGCGCGCAAAGGGCAACCTCGTAGCCTACGTGGGCGATGTGGTGGGCACTGGTTCGTCGCGCAAGTCTGCGACCAACTCCGTGTTGTGGTTTACCGGCGAGGACATTCCGTTTGTCCCCAACAAGCGTTTCGGTGGAGTCTGCTTGGGCGGCAAAATCGCCCCGATTTTCTACAACACCATGGAAGACTCCGGCGCGTTGCCGATTGAGTTGGATGTGAGCCAAATGGCCATGGGTGATGTGGTGGAACTGCGCCCCTATGACGGTAAAGCTTTCAAGGACGGCAAAGAAATCGCATCTTTCGAAGTCAAGAGCGAAGTGCTGTTTGACGAAGTGCGCGCTGGTGGCCGTATCCCCTTGATCATCGGCCGTGGCTTAACTGCCAAAGCCCGTGAAGCTTTGGGTCTGAAGCCTTCCACATTGTTCCGCCTGCCCCAGAACCCAGTGGATACCAAGAAGGGTTTCAGCTTGGCCCAGAAGATGGTCGGCCGTGCCTGCGGTTTGCCCGAAGGCCAAGGCGTTCGCCCCGGTACTTACTGCGAGCCCAAGATGACCTCCGTCGGCTCCCAAGACACCACCGGCCCGATGACCCGCGATGAGCTGAAAGACTTGGCTTGCCTAGGCTTCTCTGCCGACTTGGTGATGCAGTCTTTCTGCCACACCGCGGCTTACCCCAAGCCCGTGGATGTGAAGATGCACCACGAGCTGCCTGACTTCATCAGCACCCGCGGCGGCATCAGCTTGCGCCCCGGTGACGGTGTGATCCACTCCTGGCTCAACCGCCTGTTGTTGCCCGATACCGTGGGCACCGGTGGCGACAGCCACACCCGTTTCCCTATCGGTATCAGCTTCCCCGCAGGTTCCGGTTTGGTGGCGTTTGCTGCTGCGACCGGCGTGATGCCTTTGGACATGCCTGAGTCGGTGTTGGTGCGCTTCAAGGGCAAGATGCAGCCCGGCGTGACCCTGCGCGATTTGGTGAACGCAATTCCCTTGTACGCCATCAAGGCCGGCCTGCTGACCGTCGAGAAGAAGGGCAAGAAGAACATCTTCTCCGGCCGCATCCTCGAAATCGAAGGTTTGCCAGACCTGAAGGTTGAGCAGGCGTTTGAGTTGTCTGACGCGTCTGCCGAACGCTCTGCCGCAGGTTGCACCGTGCACCTGAACAAAGAGCCGATCCAAGAGTACGTCAACAGCAACATCACCATGATGAAGTGGATGATTGCCAATGGTTACTCTGATGCCCGTACCCTGGCCCGCCGTATCGCAGCCCAGGAAGCCTGGCTCAAGAACCCCGAGTTGCTCAAGGGCGACTCGGATGCAGACTACGCAGCTGTTATCGAGATCGACCTGGCCGACATCCACGAACCTATCGTGGCATGCCCCAACGATCCGGACGATGTGAAGACATTGGCTGAAGTTGCTGGTGCCAAGATCGATGAAGTGTTCATCGGCTCGTGCATGACCAACATCGGCCACTTCCGTGCAGCGTCCAAGCTGATGGAAGGCAAGCGCGATATCCCGGTCAAGCTGTGGATCGCACCTCCTACCAAGATGGATGCCAAGCAACTGAGCGACGAAGGCCACTACGGTGTGCTGGGTGGCGCAGGTGCCCGCATGGAGATGCCGGGCTGCAGCTTGTGTATGGGTAATCAGGCGCAGGTGAAAGAGGGCGCGACCGTGTTCTCTACCTCCACTCGCAACTTCCCTAACCGCTTGGGCAAGAACAGCAATGTGTACTTGGGTTCTGCGGAGTTGGCTGCCATTGCTTCCAAGCTGGGTCGCATTCCTACCAAGGAAGAGTACTTGGCCGATATGGGTGTGCTGACTGCCGCCAGCGACAAGGTGTACCAGTACCTAAATTTTGACAAGATTAGCGACTACACCGAGTCCGCTGCAACTGTGAAGTAATCAGACAGCTAGGCGCTCCGGCGCCATGGGCGACAAAAGCCTCGCAACTCCGGTTGCGGGGCTTTTTTTATGGGGTGTTTTGGTGGTGTTGAGGGTGGGTCTAACGCCCTGCAAACTGCAGGGCTGTAGCCGGTTAAACTCGCGGGCATTCTTCAATTAGTCACAAGACTGTCATATTTAACCGTTAGGAGCCCCCCCGCATGTTCTTTGGAAAGCTGTTGCCTCGCGAAGGCAATTTTTTTGAGATGTTCAATCAGCATGCTGATCGCATCGTGGAGGCGG